>CAIZKT010000566.1:0-2299 GCA_903933565.1 uncultured Victivallales bacterium
CTCCACCGCTCTGCGCCTGAGGCCAGGCGCCTCTCCAGAGGCGCTGCGGGCGGGTGAACGCGAAACTCCGACTCAATGGGCCGCCTCCTGCCGGAGTCCCGCCCTCGGGCTGAAGCTCTCCCCGAGCTTCAGCGAGTCCCCGTTGGGCATGTTCCCCCATCCAGTGAGAAGCTGTGAAAGAATCGAAATCGGGGCCGAAATCAAGATTTGTGCCTGGATGGACCACGAAAAGTGGTTTGCGGACAGCGATGCGGGCATTTCTTCACAGCTTCTGACCCATTACTGCCGGGGCGTCAGGGGCCAGGGCGTGGTAGAAGCGAGGTCAAGGCCTGCCGCAGTTCATCCACCGGGCTCTCTCCGTCCCAGAATCTCACGCCCCTGCCATCGTTGAGGACGTACACCCGGGGTGGCGCGTCGCCGATGTGATCGAAGAAGAGCGCCGGGTCGAGCCGGATCCAGGGGGCCGAATACGTGTCCGTGGCGTTCTGGAACTCGGCTATCGCGTCCTCTGCATCGAAGAACACGAGGTAGACGGCCGTCATGGACTGGAGTTCGAGCAGGGTCCTCGCCGTGGCCTTGCTCTGGTCACACGTTGCACTGAAGAAGGCCAGGATGCGGACCCCTTCGTTCAGGGGCTTGGGGGCGTCGGGAAAGGTCGGAAAGGCGGCGAAAGGACGCTCTGGCGCCGCCACGGGCCAGTGCGTCGGCAAGCGTACGCCCCTTCAGGCCCTGTGCCTTGAAGAAGCCCTCCATGAACTCGCGGTTCTTGATGATGAAGTCGGGCAGGAGCCGCTTCTGATCGGCGAGCTTCTGCGGGTATTCCATCATGCACTTGGGGATCAACCAGGCGACGGGGGTGATGTCGTCACAGTTCCGTAGCGCGTTCGTGGGTGGTGTAGGCCTGATCAGGGCGGTTCGGTTCGCTGGGGAACTTCATCTGCAAGAGCTTCGCTTCCAGCATTGGCCGCAGGTAGCAGTGTTGGGAGTCACCGGGCGGATGTTGGAAGTCACCGGGCAAATGTTGGGAGTCGCCGGGCGGATGTTGGGAGTCACCGCGAGTGCCAGTGACATCACCGGACAACTGCTGGGTGTCACCAGCCCCGCGGCTGTCGCCTGCCACCGACGGTTCGGTGTCATTGGCCGGACTGATCGTGCCGTGGTCCGGGAGCATGTAGTAGGTGCCACGCGTGCGGCCTTTCTGAGCCAGCACTCGGCGGGTCACCAACCCCTGCA
This sequence comes from uncultured Victivallales bacterium, assembly GCA_903933565.1. Lineage (GTDB taxonomy): Bacteria > Verrucomicrobiota > Lentisphaeria > Oligosphaerales > JAFGRS01 > CAILUI01. The sequence continues at coordinate 1,234 of CAIZKT010000566.1, forward strand.
GCATCTGAGTGATGTCGGCCGGGTGGTCATGGGTCAGCTCCTGAAGCCGTGAGTTCGACACTGACCCCCTCTACCTCGGCTGTCACCAGTGCCTGCGTCTCCTCGGGGGTGAGGAGGTATATTGTGCCCATGCAAACACTGGAGATCCGGCGATGAGTGCGACGCTGCAACTACACCCGCGATACGTGATCGGCGACAACGGTAAACGGGAGGCTGTCATCCTTCCGCTTGGCGAGTATGAGGAGCTTCTTGAGGACCTCCGTGACCTGGCTGTTGTAGCTGAGCGCCGAGACGAAGAGACGGTCCCTCACGAGAAGCTGGTCGCGGAGTTGAAGCGCGATGGCCTCTTACCGAATTGAGTGGCGAACCTCGGCTCGGAAGGAACTGCGGCGGATTGATCGGTCAGCCATACCGCGCCTCATCAGCGCCGTCGAGGAGCTGGCCCATGACCCGTTCCCCTCGGGCTGCCGGAAGCTGCAGGGCAGCGAGCAGACCTACCATCACGCTACTGGGCAAGAAGAACAAGCAACGGCTTGATAAACCTAACCGAATAGGATATGCTGGGTTGAGATTCTTCAACCGGACAAGGCGTATGCCGACAATCTTGAGAATTGGACCGTATCGGTTCTTCTTCTTCAGTGAGGAAAGCGGAGAGCCCGTACATGTCCATGTGATTCGGGAGCAGACCGAGGCGAAATTCTGGATCAAGCATGAAGTCAGCCTTGCCAGCAACGATGGCTTTGCACAACACGAATTACGGAGAATTATGCGACTTGTCGAAGAGAATAAGGAGTTGATCGAGAATGAGTGGACCAAGCGTCAGAAGAAGTGCTGAAGTCAAGATGGTGACATCTGAGGGGCTTTATCTCGTTGTGGAGGATAGAGGATATTTTGCCGCGTTTGCCGACTTCCCGTATCTTGCCACACTGCCGTCAACCCAGATTTTCAATGTCGAGTATTGCGGACACGGACATATCCGCTGGGATGATGCCGATATTGACCTACACACCAACATTCTCGCTCATCCAGAAGACTATCCGTTTCGCATGCAGACGGTGACCTTCGC
>CAIZKT010000567.1:0-5671 GCA_903933565.1 uncultured Victivallales bacterium
GACTCCCTTATTGCACAGGTCGCTTTTTCTTGAAGTGGCCGCTCGCCCTCCAGCGACGGCGCACGGGCCCAGCTCAGGTCTCCTCGCCGTCGATCGTGCCGACCCGGATGACGAGTTGAGCGCGGGACTGGATGCGGGAGACCTTCCCGTCGGTGATCCAGATCACGCGGTCGCTGACGTCAAGCATCTTCATGTCGTGGGTGGCGGTGATGATGGTCACCCCACGCTCTTCCTTCATCTGCACGAGGAGGCTGATGATCTCCCGACCGGTGCGCAGATCGAGGTTGCCGGTGGGTTCGTCGGCCAGGATGATCGCGGGATCGTTAGCCAGGGAACGAGCGATGGCGACGCGCTGCTGCTGGCCGCCGGACATCTGCGGCGGTCGGTGATGGAGACGCTCACCGAGGCCGACCTTGCCCAGCAGTTCCGCGCCTTTGTCGCGGGCCTCATCGGCATCGAGCCCGGCGAAGACCATGGGCAGCGTGACGTTCTCGAGGGCGGTCATCACCGGGATCAGGTTGAAGGTCTGGAAGATGTAGCCGATCTTGCGGCAGCGCAGCCAGGCCAGCTCGTGGGTTTCGAGCTGGGCGATGTCGACCTCATCGATGTAGACCTCGCCCGCCGTGGGCTTATCCAGACCGCCGATCATGTTGAACAACGTGCTCTTGCCGGAGCCGGATGGCCCCATGATGCTGATGTACTCGCCGCTGTGGATGGTCAGCGACACCCCGCCGAGGGCGTGTACCTTTTCGCTGCCCATGGCGTACGTCTTGCGCACGTCCTGAGTCCGCACGATCTCGCGTCTGTCGCTCATCGTCAAACCTCGACTCGCATGGCGTCGACCGGCTTCATCTTCGCCGCCACATAGGTGGGATAGACCGCGGCCACGGTGGTCAGCAGGGCGCCAAGGCCAACCGCCAGGAGCAAACCCAGCCCCCCGGACCTGAAGCAGACGCCGAAGCTCAGAACGGAGAACTCCAGGACCGCGCCGGTCTGCAAGATGCCCAGGCCACAGCCAAGAGCGCCGCCCAGCAGACTGCCGAGCACGCCGACGAAGATGGCTTCGACCAGGAAGAGACGCACCACGAAACTGTCGAGCGCCCCGAGGCACTTGAGGGTACCAATCTCGCGAATGCGTTCCGTGACACTCATGAGGATCGTGTTGGTGATGCCCACCAGGCAGAGGAAGGCGGAGAGGGACATCAGCCACAGGCGCTCGTCCTGCTGCCGTTTAAGCGCCCCCGCATCGTGGGTGAACACGCCGGCGCGCTCGAGCACCGCCTGCACATGGACGTCGCCGGAACGCATCAACTCGCCCTGGATGAGCTGGACGGTCATGGACGAGGCAAAGAACGCCACGACGACGGCGATGCAGACGAAGGTCAACACGCAGCGGCCCAGCCGATGACGGATATTGGACCAGCAGACCTCAAGCGTGCGCTTCCAAGGCAGCACGACGCCCTGCTGGGCGCCGTGCCGACGTTCATCGAAGATGCGGCCTGCCAGGCTCGGTTTCTTTGGGGTGGAGGTCATAGGTTCACGCTCTGGGATGGCTGCCTTGATCACCCAGGGTAGGCCGGCGCCCGGCGCTGACCGCCAGGGCCCACTGCCACGCTGTCACCTCGCGTACTGCCCGGCTTCATTCCGGGCGCCTACACCGGCGCTATGTAGATGAGCGACGCACTGCGGGGCTGCGGATGCGTCACGGTATAGCCCGTCGCCAGGGCGCTTCCCTTGAAGCTCCCGACCCCACCCGTGTCGGCGTCGCGCAGTGCATAGGTGTGCTCGGGATTCAACATGGTCAGCCGCAGCGAGCGGGAACACTCCAGCGCTTCTTCCTGGCGAAACACAAACAACACCCCGCTGTCCTTTTCGGGGTCGAAGTAGAGGTAACTGGTCCACCGCGTCGTGTCCTGCGGACCATTCCACGGCGTCAGCAGGTAGAAATCCTGCAGCAGATAGTCCTTGACCGTCTCCCACTCCCGCAGACCGAACCGGATCATCTCAAAATCCGTGTTCGGATCCTGCACCCACTGGGCGGAGAGATTCAGGATGGGATTGTAGGAGGCACGGAAGATGTAGACATCCCGCTTGCCGTCAACCGCCAGTTGCTCGGACTGCTCAACGCAGGCGGCCCCGTGGAATGGCACCCAGCGGTTGAAGGCCGTGCCCATCGAGAGCCGCAGCGCGGTGGTGGTGCGGTCGGCGTCACTGCGCATCAGCGGAATGCCCCGCCGCAGAGACTCCAGATCGTTCCGCCCGCCCCCGCTGGCGCACGAGTCCACAAAGGTATCCTTCCCGGTCCGGGCACAGTACTCGATAATGCGGTCCCACATGCGGTAGTGGGCGACGACGGACTTGTTCTCCGCCATCCCTTTGCGGTTCTCTCCCTCCTGAGCGGAAAGCGTATCCCAGCACTTGCGGGGATCGCAGTTATTGTCCTCCCGGTACATGTCAATCTGGTACTTGTCCAGGAACGAAAGAAGGCGTCCCAGGGTCCACTGCAGACACTCCTCGTTGCCGATGTTGTTGCCTATCGCGCCGCCCGGGATGGCCCATTCCTGCTTGTAGCCGTGATGCTTCACCAGGTCATCCACCTGCGTGACACGTTCCGGCTCGAACCAGACCAGCGTCTTCATGCCGTGCGCATGGGCATAATCAACGGATTCCCGGAAGGAGTTCCCGGGCCACTTGATCGTATCCAGCTCCCAGGTTCCGATCGTGCCAGCCCAGTCGCGCTCCACCGTATTGCCATCGGGCGCCACATACCACCCAGCATCAAACCAGCGGTAATCGAACCTGATACCCTCGCTGAACATCTTCTCCAGCGACGGCTTCCAGGTGAAATGACGCTCGGAAATACTGCCGTCCGAGTTGGGGATGCCCGTATCCCCCGCCAGCCAGGTGGTGCTGAAGGGCTTCACGGTATCGCCCTTGGCATTGAGCCTCGGCAGGTTGCAGTCAAGAAACCACCGCCGCCAGACATTGGTGGCGTGGTCCTCATTCCGCTGCGTGTAGGGGACAAGCGCGACCAGCGCCGTACGGATTCTCTCCCCGGGTTTGAGATAGGTGCATAGATCATTGGTGCTGGCAGCGGCAACGTGCGTATGACCGTTGTCGAGCGCGGTGAATTGCGCTTCCCAAGTGCCGCCCCAGCCGAGCGCGATGAGGGTGCCGCCCGGGCCGTGTTCCAGGTTGAAGTAGGGAAACCAGACGTGCGTGGGACGTCCTTTGTCCGAGCGAAACCGCACCGGCTCATGCTCCAGCGCATGGGCATAGGGACGATACTGATTTCCGTGATCTCCCAGGATTCCCTTCAGCACCGGAGATTCGCCCGCAAAGATCAGGTCCGCCGCCCGCAGGTTCCGGATCACGCCGGAATTCCGCGGTCCGGTGTTTTCAAACCAGACGGTCCACTCGTAGGCCCCGTGTCCGGCATAGAACGCGGTGTCAACCGTCACCTGCAGGTCTCCCGCCTTCAGCACAAAGCAGTCTTGCTCTCTCTTTCCCTGGACGGAATGGCAGTGATCCACCTGCCGGAAGGTCTCCGCGGGGAACCCCGTGTAGGCCGTCTCGTCGTACACAAACGAGACGGGTAAGGTGCTCAGATCCGCGATATAGGCATCGTACGCCGAAGGTCTAGCGGTCATCATCAATCACCCTCCGTTACTTCACCCCAGCGGCCGGGTTTGGGGCAGAGCGCTTCAAGGTAATGTCATCCAAGTCGAGTGAGCCGATGCCATCGAGGCGTCCGGTGAGACTGACGTAGGGCGCCGCGGCGGGGATGGTCAGCGTGGTTTCGCTCTGCTGCCACTGGGCGGAAGCCGCGATGGGAAAGGTCTCTGGCTTGACAGCTTGGCGTGCCTCCTCGGATGGAGAGGGTAGGAAGGCGATCTCCCATTTCCAGGCCGCGGTGGCTTTGTGGCGGAAGGACAGGGTGAACGGTGCCCCCCTTTCGGCCGCGATGGGACGATAGGGGTTCACGCTGGCGGTGGAGTTGGCCTGGGTGCCTTCGAGCGTGAGGAACACCTTGCCTTCCGGCGCCGCATCAAGCTGCCACTGGCTCTTGGCGTGGTTGCGCAGAGTGATCTCCCAATGGCTCTTGTCCTGCGTTGCTTCGGGCTGTTCTTCAAAGCCGGAGTTTGGGATCAGATTGGTGCCCGGCTCGCGCAGCGCCTGGCGGGGTCGTGCTTGGCAGGCGCCGCATTGCAGCGCACAGCACCCGCACCTGCGGCCAGCCCGGCGGCACCTGCGCCGCAGCCAGAAGCGCTTGCGCCGCCAGGCCGTTGGCGGCGCAAGCACGGGCCAGCACCTCGGCGAGCGCAGAATGGTCATCTGCCGGAGCTTGCCGCAAGGCCGTCAGCAAGCCCTCGAACGACGTCGGCTCCACCGCCGGACACAGCGCCAACAGCCGCGTCGCTGGGCTCTGAATGTCCAAAGCAATCTGCGCCACCAACGCAGGCTCACCCGCCGCCGCGAGTTTTCCCGCCGCCAGCCGTAAGGCGAAATCACGCGCCTCGGCGCCCTTGATCTTCGCGGCAGCCTGCTGCAGCAGCACCCCCACCGCGGCCGCCGACTCGTGGCGCTTCACCCGTGCCGCCGCCACTCGAGCATAAGCGAGCACGGCCAGGTGCGGATCCGTGGCTTGCCCGACCAGCCGCAGCGCGTCCTCCGAGCGCCCGCGCTCAGCGAGTGCCTCGGCCTGATCACCCAGCATGACCGACTTCCACGTCTCATCCTTCACCACCGCCACCGCTTCCCCCGCCAGCTCCGGCTTTTCCATAACCAGCGCCAAGCGCGCGAGCGAGCACAGCATCGGATTGCCCATCGTCGTGAGCCTGCGCCCCGGTCGCGATGCCATCGCCAGCCCGGCGCGCAGCGCACGCTCCGCCTCCGCCACCTCGCCCAGTTCCAGCGCCGCCCGCGCCAGCACCTCCTGCCCCACGAGGTCGGATTCTCGCGCTTTCAACTCGGTCAACAGCGACCGCGCACGCTCCGCCCTGCCGAGCAGCAGGAACTCCCGCGCCAGTTCGATCTTCACCTCCCCGCGTTCATACTCCGGGTCACTGTCCTTTTCATTCAGGGCCAGGCATTCCTCCAACACCGCCACCGCCTCCTGCTTCATGCCCGCCAACCGCATCGTCGCGCCAAGTCGTAGCAAGGCCACCGTGCGCGAGTCACCGTGATCCACTCGTTGCAGCGCCAGAGAGAAAGATTCAGCGAGCAGGACAGCGGGCTCGGTTGGAGCTGCGGCCTCAGCGCGGATAGGAGTTGAGGCCCATGGCGTCAGCAACAGCACCACGAGCGTGAAAGCCCCGGAGGTCAACTTCATCTGGTCCTCTCCCCGACGGGTGCGCTCGGGATAGCTGCGTCGATGTCGTGTTCGGCCAGCCTGCCTTATTCATGAATGGCCATTTCAACCACAAAGATCGCAAAGCACACAAAGAAGAGGTCAGGGCCATTCGATTCTCCATTCTATCAACCACAGAGAGCACCGAGAGCACAGAGCGTAACACACTGGAGAAGAGTAATGATCGACCTGTGCAATAAGGATGGGCCGAGGTATTCAGCCCCAAAGGGGCGCTCTATACCAGCCCAGGGCAACTCCCTGGGTACCAGTTCACCCCACAGATTGAGCCCTGAAGGGGCGGCCTATGCGACCTCAGCGCGA
>CAIZKT010000568.1:0-29119 GCA_903933565.1 uncultured Victivallales bacterium
CCGTTTGGTGGAGATGCGGTGGGCTCCACCGCCGCGCCTGAGGCCAGGCGCCTCTCCAGAAAACCATGGCGATGCGGTGGGCTCCACCGCCGCGCCTGAGGCCAGGCGCCTCTCCAGCCCTGCTCGTGACGGGCCGCTCGTTGCAGGGCCGTGGCGCGCGGGCTACAGTGGGCGCGTTCAGAGGCGTCTGCACGACAGGCTGCCGGATCGTTCCGAGTCGTGGCAGCGCCACAACACAAGGATATGACGATGGCGAAGACGAAGGCAAGGACGGGGGCGAAGCTGCGGGTGGGCCTGGTCGGTTGCGGCGGCATCTCGCACGTACACTTCACCGGGTGGGACCGGCTGCACCCCGAGTGCGAGGTGGTGGCTATCTGCGACATCCTGCCCGAGGCCATGGAGCGCCGCGGCACGGAGTTCGAGGTTCCGCGCGACCAGTGGTACCTCGACCACCGCGAGATGCTCAAGCAGGCCGATATTGACGCCGTCGACATCTGCGTGCCCAACGGCGCCCACGCCGAGATCGCCATCCACGCGCTGAAAGCTGGCAAACACGTCCTCTGCGAGAAGCCGCTGGCGCCGACCCCGGCCGAGATCAAGCGCATGATCGCCGCCAAGGACAAGGCGGGCAAGATTCTCATGACCGCCCAGCACCAGCGCTTCGAGCGCTCCAGCCAGAACCTGAAGAACTATCTCGATACCGGCGTGCTGGGTGAGGTCTACTACTGTCGGACGCACCTGCTGCGGCGGCGCTTCATCCCGGCCCGGCCCAGTTTCATCTCCAAGGCCATCTCCGGCTGCGGGCCCTGCATCGACATCGGCGTGCATACCCTCGACCTGGCCCTGCACTTCATGGGCTTCCCTAACCCGGTCACCGTCAGCGGCATCGCTCCCTGCAAGCTGGGCAAGCGTACCGACATCCGCGGCTGGTGGGGCGAGTGGGACCGGAAGCAGATGGACGTCGAGGACTTCGCCGCCTGCTTCGTGCGCTTCGACAACGGCGCCGCCCTGTCGCTGGAGGTCTCGTGGCTGCTAAACATCAAGGAGAAAGAGTACCAGCGCATCGTGCTTTGCGGCACCGAAGCCGGCGCCGAGTGGCCCGCGCTGACCGTGCATGGCGAGAAGGCCGGCTGCCTGACCGACGAGCAACTGACCTTTCAGGATGACCGTGCCGACGGCCATCATACCGAGATCCTCGCCTTTGCCCGCGCCATCCTCAAGGGCGAAGCCTCGCCGGTACCTCCCGAACAGAGCCTCGTCGTCCTGCGCATTCTCGATGGCCTCTACCGTAGCCACGAGTGCGGCAAAGAAGTCGGGGTGTAGCCTTAGCGGTGCCGGAAGCTCTTGCCGGTCAGCACCGCGGTGCCGCGCACGCCGAAGCGTAGGTCCAGCCGCGGGTGCTCGCGGCCGGTCGTCCGCACCGTGAGCGAGTGCGTCCCCGCCGCCAGCGACACCGGAAAGGAGCGCCAGCCGCTCCCGGCGGGGACGGGGCAACTCACCTCGTCCACGCTCACCGCCGTGTCCAAAGGCAGGTTGCCGTTGAGCTGGAACTGGCCGAGGGCGGCCTCCGCCACCTCGAACCAGCCTTCGATCTGCATCGGGCTGCCCTCCGCAACCCCGGCCTTCTCGAGCCAATCTCCTTCGGCCCGTTCGGCAAACGTGGTCGTCCCACGCACCGTCAGCGCCAGTCCTTCGGGCATCATTGCCAGCAGGCCTGCCGGCATCTTGCCGAGCGCCACGGGCCTCTCGATGGTCACGATCAGCGGCGCTCCCGACACCGCCCCGCCCTCCGGACCCCCGGCGATGATGGGGTGCAGCTCCACGCGCCCGAGGGCCAACTGATCCGAACGGATGCTGATCTCCTGGTCATCGGGCTCGAGCGCGGCAATCTCCTCGGACTGCCAGAGCAGGCCCAGGCGCTGGCCGGAGTGCTCCTTGCGGGTGATCCGGATCATGCTCCCCCAAGACACTGTCGCGCTCGACACGCTCACCAACTCGAAATCGGCGGGCTGACCACGCGCAAAAAAAGGCAGGCTGACCCGCTGGCGCGCCTGCCGCGCGTTGGCCAGTCCCGCCACGGCGCTGACCACATGCCAGCCTGGCGCCAGCTTGTCGCAGTCCAGCTCCAGCCCCTGCGTCGGCCCTAGTACGGCGAATCGCTGCCCATCGATGAACCAGGTCACCTCGGCGACCGCCGGGCGCCCCTCTCCGGCCTCAAACTGCAACCGGAGGACGCCGTCGGCGCGTTGCCCAGGCAGCATCCCGGAGAGGGTCGCCGTGGCACGCTCGGCCCAGGGCGCACACAAGGCGTCGCCGACCACCAGCAACTGGTAAGGGCCGGTCACCGACAGGTAGAGAGACTCAGCCAGCGTGTAGCCGGCCGTGTAGTAGGCCTGCATGAACGCCTGCGGAAACTTTGCCTGGATGGCGAAGGGCTCGCACACCGTACCGCAGCTCCCCGCCGCCCCGTAACGGATGAACTCGCTCAACGGCGTCTGCCCCGCGGACTCCTCGAAGGCCCCGCCAAAACTGGTCAGATGCTCGCAGATGGCGCCGGGAAGAATCGTGCTGCCAGACGCTTTCCAGTAGAATCCGGCAGCGCCCAGAAAGACGCCCGCCACGTCGGCCCTCCCCTGCGGCAATACCCCATTCTGCACCTCGGCTCCAACCCCGGCGGCGCGCACCTCCGCCGCGGCCCCTCGCACCGCCCACTCGCGCGCCGTCGAGCGCACATCCTCATTGAGCATGAAGTAGATCGTCCCGGCCGGCCGACTTCCATCCGCGCCCACCGAGCGCCGCAGCCCCGCGATGATCTCGTCGAACGAATTGCCCCGGCCGCTGCCCACACCAAGCAGGGTCGAGAGCAGGTAGCGCGCCCCCTTGTACGGCGCCACAGGCACCCCCTGCGGCGTCCAGCCCACCGCGGCACTGAAGGCGCACGGCGGGATCATGTCGGCCTGCCAAGCGCGCAGCCGTTCCACCAGGGCCGTGAAGTCGTCCCGCGACCGCAGCGGCGTCAGGTCCTCGTCCTTCAGCACATGGCGAAAATCCGTGAAGCCGACTTCGGCAGCAGCCTGTAAGGCGCTCATGGCCTCATCCAGGCGCCCCGTCTGGGCCTGCGCACAGGCCAGGTTGTACACCACCACCGGGTTCTCCGGGTGCGCCGCGGCCACTTTCTCCAAACGCGGCAGTGCCTTCGCCCACTCGGCACTGGCCCAGGCAGCCTGGTCGGCCGCCGCCGCAGCCCCTGGCGCCTCCCGCTTCTGCTTCTCGGCGAAGAATGACTCGACCTCGCGATAGGCGCTGCTCTCCTCCTCATTCCAGCTTCGTCCCAGGGCCGCCGTCCGCCGCAGATGCCGGGCGTACCAATTCGAATTCTGCTCCAGGTAATCCAGGTTGCGCGCCAGGACGCCTTGGTAGAGGTAGGTGAGGCCGGTCAAGGCGGCGCGTGAGCCGACCACGTCAGGCAGACGCCGCGAGCCAATGTCCGCGCTCACGTCCACCCAGGTCGGGAAATCCGCCGAGTAGACAATGCAGGAGATCTGCGCGGCCAGCCGCCGACGCTCCAAGGTCACCAGCAGCGGCTGCAAGATCAGCTCCCGGAACTCGTTCACCGGCAGCCCCTCGTGGCCAGGAATGCCTTCCAGTTGGACGATGTTCGCGCTGGGAATGCCGCGCAGCAGGGCGTACTCGTTGGCCACCGAACGCGACAACCAGCTCTCCGCATTCACCACCAGCACCGTCTCTTCCGGCGCCAGGCCGGCGCGGGCCACCCCGGCCCCGAAAACCAGCAGAGCCAGCGCCCAGCCCACGGCCCGGCAGGCACGAAGCCTGCCGACAAGTCGCCGAGACTCTTGCCGAACCCTCGGCTCACCAGCCTCTCGCCTGGAGCCGACGGTCCGCTCGGGCGTAGCCAGGGCTTCCGCCGTATCTGGGGCACCGCGATCCGCCGCGGCGGACCCGGAACGGGCGTGGCCGCGCGGACTCCAGGGCCAGACGCGGGGTTCTGCAAGGGCCTCAAGTCGTCGAGGCGATATCACGAGTCGGACTCCTGGAGAGATGGCAGCAACGCGCCTGGCCGCTATAGTTCGGGCCTAATCTGGCCCGGCAACCTGAGAACGCCAGTGCAGAGGCGAAGTCCACCGCGACGGGCCGAGGGCTCTGCTGAAGCGTGAACTCTGAACCTCAAACCGGACTGCTCGCCAGAAGTCCGCGAGCGGCCGCCGACGCCCCCCGCCGCGGGATTCGGCGGTCCGCCGCGATGTCAGGGGTGTCTCTGGAAGCCGTGCCCCGCGCCCGTTCCCTTTTCCGCTCCCCTGTCCTCGCCTTGGTGCTGGTCATGCTCAGCCTGGCGGGTTCGATACGTTGTGAGGGCGCGGCCCTGCCCGCGGCCACCGAGGTGCGGGCCGGCCCCGGCTCCCGTCCCGCCCGCGCCGTCTCCTACCAGGGTCGGCCAGCCCTCCAACTCGTCTGCCCCTTCGCCAGCGCCGCGAGCGACCGTTGCAGTTGGGACATCGCGGTGAACTGGAATCTCCTGACCGCCCCGGGACTGACCCTCAGACTGCTCTGCACCGATAGTTCCCCGATCAGCCAGTTCAACGTCTACGTCCGTGCCAATGGCATCTGGCACGCCGCCAAAGTATCCCTCGGCGTCACCGGCCGCTGGACGACGCTGCAGGTACTGAAGACGGACACCGCTCCGGAAGGCGTCTCGCGCGGCTGGGGCCAGGTGGATCAAGTCCGCCTGGCCGCCTGGCGCGGCGGCACGCAAGAGACCACGCTCTATCTGGCCAGTCTGGAGAAGCTCACGCCGAACGTCGCCGCCACCCTTCTGCGGTCAAGCAGCAGCGTGGCCTCGGGCGAACGGGCCGCGGCCCACAGCTACGCCCGTAACGTCGCTTCCGCCCTGGCCTCGGCCGGCATCCTGCCCTCGTGCATCGAGGACATCGACGCGGCCAAGGCCGGCTTTGCCGGTAGCCGCCTGGTGCTCCTGCCCTACCACCCGGCCCTGCCAGCCGATCTGACCCGTCGACTTACCGACTTTGCGAGCGCTGGCGGCAGGGTCATCGGTTTCTACAACCTGCCCCCCGCGCTCGGCCAGATCCTCGGCATCAGCACCGGCCAGTACATCAAGGCCACCGACATCCCCGGCGGCATCGCGGGCGTCCAGTTCGACAGCGGCAGCGTGCGCGGACTACCAGCGAGCCTGCGGCAGGACTCCGGGAATGCCCTTGACCTGGCGCCGACTGGACAGGGCGCCCAGCGGCTGGGCTGGTGGACCAGTAACAGCGGTCGCCGAACCGAGCGGACCGCCCTGGTCGTCAGCACCCGTGGGGCCTGGTTCGGCCATGTCTACCTGGCCCGAGATACCACCAACGGCCGGCGCCTGCTCCTCGCCCTCGTAGGGCACTTCCTACCCGACGTCTGGCGGCAGGCCGCCACGCACCAACTCCAGGCCGTGACCGCGGGCATCTCCGAGGCTGCCTTCGAGCAGACGGTTGAGCATCTACTCACACGCGCCGCCGGCAGCCCTTCGAGCCTGGCCGCCCTGCGCCAGGCGACGGACTTGTATCGCGCCGCCGAAGCCCACTGCCAGGCCAGCCGTTACCCGGAGTGCATTGCCACCCTCGACCGCTGCCGCGAACAGCTTGCCCGTGGAGTCATGCTGCTGCAACCCGCGCCGGCCCACGAACTGCGCGGCGCCTGGTGTCACCGCAGTTACGGCATCGCCGGCTGGAGCTGGGAACAGACCGCCCGGCAGATGGCCGCCGGCGGCCTCAACACCCTCTTCGTCAACATCGCCACGGCCGGTCAGGCGGACTACCCCAGCGCCGTGCTCGATGCCAGCCCCACCCTCCGGGAACGCGGCGACCAGATGCGCGCCTGCCTGAAAGCCTGCACCCCACGCGGCATCCGCGTCCATGCCTGGAAGCTCTGCTTTAACCTCGGTCCCAATCCGCCCCCCGAGGTGCTGGCCAGGTTCCGGCGCGCCGGGCGCCTGCAACGTTCCGAGGACGGGGCCATCCGTGAGTGGCTCTGCCCCTCCCACCCCGACAACCGGCTCCTCGAAGCCCGCGCCGCGGCCGAACTCGTCACCCAGTACCGCGATCTCGCCGGGGTGCATCTCGACTTCATCCGCTTCCCCGGCAGTGACGGCTGCTACTGCGACACCTGCCGGGCGGGTTTCGAGAGAAGCCTCGGTCGCCGCCTCGACAACTGGCCCGCCGCCGTCGGCGCCGGCTCTGCCCTGTCGCGACCGTGGAATGACTTCCGCCGCCAGATGATCACCGAGACCGTACGGCGCGTCGCCGAGGCCGTACGCCAGGTCCGGCCCGACGCCCAGGTCTCCGCTGCCGTATTCAGCAATTGGACCTCAGCGCGCGAGGCGGTGGCGCAGGACTGGGTCACCTGGGCGCAAAAGCGCTACGTCGACTTTGTCTGCCCCATGAACTACCACGGTGATGCCGAGGCCCAGAAGAGCGATGTGCTGCGCCAAGCGGCCTGGCTGCGCGGCACCGGGGTCGAGGTCTACCCCGGCATTGGCGTCTCCACCGCCAAGCTGGACGCCATCGAGGTCATCCGGCAGATCAACGTCACCCGGGCCGTACCCACCGGCGGCTTCGTCCTCTTCGAACTCAACCGCCGCGAAGCCCAGGATGTCCTCCCCGCCATCGCCCCTGCCCTCGGTCGCAGCGGCGCTCCCTGACGCGGGGCCCCTCCGAGGCGCTTGCCGAACCCTCGGCTCAGCGCCGTTCCGCGTAGGTGGGAATCCCGACCACTTCACGGCCCGGGCGGGCCGCCATCTCGTCCAGCAACCGCGCCAGGGCCCCGGCCCCGGCCTGGAGGATACGCTGCCCCTTCGCGGCGCTCCCGCGGGCCGGATCATCCGTGATTCCCGGGACCAGTTTCAGACGATCGCGCCGCACCGACTCAGGAGTCAGGGCCAGGATGCAGGAGGTCTCAGACTCCCCGGCGTGGCCGATGGTCTCGGTGACCGGACCCTCGCAGACCTCGCCAAAGACGTCCAGAATCAGTTCCCACCAGTTGGCCGCCTGGATTTGACGCACCAGCCGGAACTTCAGCTCCAGCGCCGCGGCGCTGATGGTTGACATGTTGCCGCCGTGACCGTTGAGCAACAGGATCCGGTCGAAGCCATGTTGCACCACCGATTCGCAGACTTCGCTAAGCACGTGCAGCAGAGTCTCGACCCGGAGCGTGATCGTGCCAGCCGGATACATCATGTGGTGCAGCGAGATGCCAAACGGCATAACCGGCGTAACCAACACCGGCCCCGCGGCCCGGCGTGCTCCCTCCTGGGCCACGAACTCAACCTCGCGGTTGTCCGTGTTCACCGGCAGCGCCAGGCCGTGCTGCTCCACCGAGCCGATCGGCACAATCACCACCGCGCCACCGTCGGCGTAGGCAGCAAATTCCTCGCGAGTCCGTTCCGACCACAGTACTTCAGCAATGGATTTCATGAGGCGTGAAGGTAGGCCAGCGAGGGGGCACTGTCAACCCGGAAACCGTGGTACCGTGGGAAAGGGTCCGCGACCGCACTCGCGCTCAGGCCTTCAGAAGGGTCGGATCGAGCGCCAGGGTGCGGAGTTCGCTGATGGCTTTGGCCAAGGCCGCATCAGCCCCCTGCGGACCCGCGGCCAGCGTCGGTTCCACCAGGACCGTGCGCAGGTTGGTGAACCCCAGGAACCCGAACGAGGTCCGTAGATAGGGCGCCTGGTGATCGTAGGCTTCGCCGCCGGTGCCGCTGCCGTAGGCCCCGCCGCGAGCCAGGACCAGGACCAGCGGTCGGCCGGTCACCAACCCCGTGTAACCCGTCTGCGGCGAGAAGCTGAAGGTCAGCCCGGGTTGCGCAATCACATCGATGTAGGCCTTCAGGCGGTAGGGGATACCGAAGTTCCACATCGGCGCGGAAACCACGTAGGCCGCGGCGCTCTTGAAGTGATTGATGGCCTCGATGATCGGCTTCCAGGCCTGCTCAGCCTCGCCGCGGGGCGCCTGGCCGGACATCACTGCGTACTTGGCCTGAGACGCAGGAGCACGGAATTCGGGGATCGTGGCGCTGAACAGATCGAGGGTCTCAGACTGGTACTCCCGGTGGGCGGCGAGGAAGCTGGCAAGAAACGCCTCCGCGGCGCGGGTGGAGAACGACTCGTTGCCGCGCGGGCTGGCCTTGATGTACAGGATCTTCGGCATGCTGAAACTCCTTGGGTTGCTGTCCCCACTGACCCCCTGGCGCGCCAGGAAGTTGCACGGGGGCACAAAGGGGCCGGGCGGTTTCGAGAAAGAGACCCCCGCTGGATCTGGCAGGCGTCTGCCATGACCCCGCTTGCCGCCCTGGAGCCCGCGATGCCAAGCCCGTTCCTGGCGGGTTCGCGGTATCCCGCCGGCTCCAAGGCGCCTACCGCCCGTGAAAGAAACAGCCCTGCCTCCAACCCCACCGCGCCTTTCGGGAGCGGTGCTATAGTGCGCCTGTTTTCTCGTGCCGCCAACAACCCGGAGGTCATGGTTATGCCCAGCTACCCTGCCGCCGATCCGGCCACCGACTGGGGGCGCAGTCACCCCGACATCGTGGTCTACATCCCCCGCGGCAAGCCGTGCAACGATACCGACAACGAGCACTTCCTGGTCTACAAGGCGCCCAAGAGCGACGAGTTGCTCGCCCTCTGGACGCAGAGCTCCTGCGAGGGCCGCGGCGACAATCACCTGGCCCTGGCGCGCAGCGCCGACGGCAACGCCTGGAGCGCGCCGATGCGCGTGGTCGGCACCTCCGCCGGCGGCAGCGAGAAACAGGCAAGCTGGGGTTTCCTGGTGATCGCGGACTGCGGCCGCATCTACTGCTTCTACACCAAGGAAGCCGAGCGCTTCGACTACAGCCGGCAGGGCTGCGGCGTCATGGGCTGCATGATCTCCGATGACAACGCGCTCACCTGGCAGGTGGCTGACGATATCCCCATGCCCCGCAATCGTTTCGACAGCCCTGACCTGGCCGTGCCCAAGAACTGGATCGTTTGGCAAAAGCCGATCCGCGATGCCCAGGGCCGCTGGCTGGCGGGCTACACCCAGTGCAGCAGCAAGGACGTCGTCCCGCCGCCCGAGGGCTGGTGGACCATCGACAGCCGCTCCGCTTTCATGCGCTTCGAAAACCTTGACGCCGGACCCGACCCGCGCGATCTGCGCATCTCCTGGATGCCGGTGGATCGCGAGGGACTCGAAGTCCCGCACCGCTTCTACCCGCGCCTGTCTGTGGCCCAGGAGCCCAGTCTGGTGCTGCTGCCGGATGGTCGGCTGTTCACCACCATGCGGACCATGGAAGGCCACATCTGGTACTCGGTGTCGGACAACGATGGCGATACCTGGCGCCCGCCCGAGGTGCTCCGCCTGCGGGATGATGGCGCGCCGCTGCGCCACCCGCTCTCCTGCTGCCCGATCTACGATGTCGGCCCCGATCGCTACCTGCTGCTCTACCACAATAACGACGGCACCAAGGACGAGTTCAGCCAGTACTGTCGCCACTGGCGGCTGAATCACCTGGACCACATCCGCAACCCGATGTTTGCCTCTATTGGCGAGTTCCGCCCCGGGGCGCACCAGCCCATCTGGTTCGCCCTGCCTGAGGTGCTCCTCGACACCAACGACATCCCGGTCGGCCCCAAGGGCACCGCCGAGATCGCCACCTACAGCAGTATGACCGTCTTCCACGGCCAGCGGGTGCTCTGGTACCCCGACCGTAAGTTCTACCTGCTGGGCAAGTTCATCACCGACGCCTGGATCGATAAGCAGGCCGCTGGCGTGCCAACCCTTTGAGGAGAACGCAGATGAATGTCGGTGACACGCTGACGATGCAAGTGGCCACGCCGGTGGTGGCCGAGGTCGATGTGCTGGTGGCTGGGGGCGGTACCGCCGGCTGCGTGGCGGCCCTGGCCGCGGCGCGGCAGGGGGTGCGGGTCCTGTTGGTGGAGCGCAGCGGTTGCCTTGGCGGCATGATGACCACGGGCAATGCCGGCCTGACCATGTTCATGAAGTTCTCCGGCGCGGACGAGGAGCACACCCGCGACCAGGAAACGCTGGCGACGCAGCCGCAGGACGTGCAGGTCGCCGGCGGCATCCCCAGGGAGATCGCCGACCGCCTGATCCGCAGCGGTGTCGGCAGCGGCAACACCGGCCAGGCCGGCAGCTATGTGTTCACCTCCTCTGAGGACTTCAAGAGATTGCTCTTCGAGATGATGGCGGAGGCGAAGGTCGAGATGCGGCTGCACTCGTGGGTGGTCGACGTGCTGCAGGAGGGCGACACGCTGCGCGGCGTCGTGCTCGAATCCAAGTCCGGCCGCCAGGCTGTCCTGGCCCGGCAAATCATCGATGCCACCGGCGATGGCGACCTGGCCGCCCGCGCCGGCGTGCCCTTCCATCTCGGCGTGACCCCGGCCGACGAGTGCGTGCAGGAAGGCGCCAAACTTGGCGTGATGCAGGCTATGGGAGTCATGTTCAAAGCCGGCAATGTCGACCTGCAGCGCACCTTCGACTGGCTGGTGCGGGAGCCCGCGCATTTCCAGCGCCAGCCCTTTGCGCGCTTCTCGCTGGAAGAGGCCAAGGCGCGCTTCGAGAAGGGCGACATGGCCACTCTCAACATCCTCACCGACGCCAACACCACGCCGCGCGGATTCCAGGTCTACAACCTGCCCACGCCTGGCGTGGTGACCCTATGTTGCCCGTGCTACCAGGGCGACGGCACCGACGTCGCGGACCTGACCCGGGCCGAGGTGGTGCTGGCGGACATGGTACACCGCTGGATGACCGGCATCCGGGGTTTGCCTGGCTTCGAGAAGGCGTTCCTGCTCGATTGTCCTGAGATCGGCGTGCGCGAAACCCGCCACATCCAGGGCGACTTTCTGCTGACCATCCGCGACATCTATAACCAGGTCGAGTTCCCGGATCGCATCGGGCGCGGCAGCCATCCCATCGACAGCTACCCGCGGCCGAAGTGGATCAGCGACCCGGCCACGGCCTACCCCCCGCGCTGGTACTTCCATATTCCCTTCCGCGCCCTGCTGGCCAAAGGCAAGGCGAATCTGCTGCTGGCGGGGCGCTGCATGTCCGCGACGCACGAAGCTTTCGGCTGCATCCGGCCGACGGTGCAGTGCATGATCACCGGCGAGGCTGCTGGCACTGCCGCCGCCCTCTGCGTACAGCGCGCCTGCGAACTCCGCGAACTGCCGATCGCCGATTTGCAGTCGACCCTGGTGAAGCAGGGCGTGCTGCTGTAAGCATCTTGAAACCACGCATGAACCGCCCACCGCGCCGTTGGCAAACCGCCCTGCACGGCGCTATTGTGCCTGCCGTCGTCGGACTGCCGCGCTGGCGGCAGCGGCGCGATTTGTCCCTATTCAGAGCATGCATCTAACGCGACGGGCTCACCCATGTGTCGCGCGGAGGAAGCGCCCGGGTGAAAGAGAATTTCGAGGTCTACCTCAAACAGGTACTCCAGAATAGCCTCGTGAAGCCAGCCGAGGAGATGATGGAGGACTGCCTGCGGATCTGTATTGAACTGGCCGGGGCCCAGGGCGGCTCCATCCTCGCGGAAGAGGGCCCTTTCCTCAAGTTCATCTTTTCGAACGTCGCCACGCTTATCGGCATCAACGTGCCCTGGGACAGCATCGCCGGCAACACCGCCCGTGAGAGCATCGTGATCTACACCTATGCGCCCACGGACAAACGGCATTTCGAGGGGATCGACGGCTCCATCAAGCACCAGACTCGCTACCTGCTCAGCATCCCGATCCCCTCCATTCACCAGGCCGCCGAGGCGCGGACCCGGGTGAAGAGCGCCGGCGTGCTGCAGCTCCTCTTCGACGAAAACCTCTTTCCGGAGCGCGATGTCACCCAGGGCGCCGTCGAGTTTAGCCTCGATGACGTCAAGACCCAGGCACACTACGAGGACACCCTTCAGGACGTCTTCTGGATCCTGCCCAACATCTCCTTCGGCATGGAGGTCATGCGTCTGCGCCAGACCTCCTACCAGGTGATCCACGAACTGAAGAACAAACTGATCGCTACGCAAAGCTGGATGAACTGCTTGAAGGAAGACATCCAGGACATCAATGCCGAGCTCTTTGAGGATCCCACCATCAAGGAAGACTTCGAGCTGGCGGAAAGCTCAGCGCGGGAGGGTTCGAAGTTGGCCGTCAACTACTTGCAGTTGACCAAGATTTACACGCCACAGGTGGAGGATTCCAACCCCAACGATGTGTTGCGCCGGACCGCCGCCGATATGCGTGTCTTCGCCAATGACCTCAGCGCCTGGCCGGTCGAGGTGCGCGCCGAACTGGATGACGCGGTCACCATCAAACGACTCGACCCCGACCAGTTACGCATGGCCTTCTTCAACCTCTGCAAGAACGCGGTCGAAGCCCTGGCCGAGTTCAAGACGCCGAATGCCCTGCTGCTGATCACCAGCCGCGAGGAGAAGAGCCGCACGCGTATTGACATCATCGACAACGGCCCGGGGATGCCCGAGGAGATTGCCAGTAACCTGTTTACCGCGTTCAAGACCAAGAAACAGGGCGGGACCGGACTGGGTTTGACTATCTGCAAGAAGATCATCGATATCCACGGCGGCAACATCCGTTGCGAGACGGGACCCAGCGGCACGCGTTTCATTGTGGAGATTTGAATAGCATAGGGCCAGCATGGCTCCGTAGGCAGGAGGCACAGGCATGACGACCGAGCGTAAGTACATTGATGTGGATGGGCCGAGCGGGCTGGGCGTCCCAGGCAAACCTAGCCGCCCCAGCGCCCCCAGCGCGGCGACCCCACCCAGCGAGCCCAGTGAGCCTAGCGCGCCCAGTGAGCCCAGCGCCCCCAGCCGGTCCAGCGCTCCCACTGAACTCAGCGCCATGCGGACGAGCGCGCCGCGCGCGGCGACCCCAGCCAGTGCGCCGAGTGCGCCGAGTGCGCCGAGCGGGCCGGGTGCGCCGAACGCCCCGACGGGGCCGGGCGGGCGCAGTGATTCCGAGGACTACTCGCAGTTGCTGGACAGTATCAAGCGCCGCATGGACCCCGGCAGCAATACGGTCATCATCGTCGATGACGAGCGCGCCATCCGGCGTCGCGTGGCCAGGGACATCTCGAAGAACGACGCGAACATCGTCATCTTTGAGGCGGGGAACGGCCAGGAAGCCCTCGACAAACTTGAGGAGATTCGCCAGACCTACAAGCGCGATCCCATCCTCATGGTGGTTGATTTGAACATGCCCGTGATGGATGGCTGGACCCTCATCGCGACCCTCAAGAAGGATTACGAGGCACGCGGCGAGTCCCAGGGCATCCCGATCATCGTGTTGTCCTCGACGGCGGGCGAGAAGGGCTTCGTTTTCAAGAAGACCGTGCATCACGGCAAGACCGGCTATGCGCCACTGGTCAACATCGCCAAGGAATCTTGCATCGATCCCACCAAGTACGACGCTAGCGGCGAGAAGGGCCTCATGGCCTGGCTGAAGTACTTTATGGGCCGCGGCTCGTCGTACTGATTTCAGGCGGCGTCTTGCCGCCCGCGCTGGCGGCAAGACGCCCAACGCAGCGGCAGGTGACCATGGCCGGGAGAAGGGGTTATTGTTGGCGCCTGGCCGCCTGGGCGGTGTGTTCGGCGCTGGCCGGTTCGGCGGCGGACTGGCCTATGTGGCAACACGACGCTGGCCGTTCCGCTGCCTCCAACGAACAGTTGCCTGACCGGCCGAGTCTGCTCTGGGCTCGGCAGTTGCCCCCGCTGGTGTCGTGCTGGGAAGACCCGGTCAACCAGGACCGCATGCCCTTCGACCGGGCGTACGAGCCCGTCGTGGCGGGCACCACCCTGGTCTTCTCTTCGAACCGTGACGACAGCGTCAGCGCTCTCGATACGCGCAGCGGCCGCACTCTCTGGCAGGCCGTGACTGACGCGCCGGTGCGCCTGCCGCCCGTGCTGCACGACGGCCGGGTGCATGCGGTCAGCGACGATGGCTGGCTCTACACCTGGGACCTCGGCGACGGTCGCCAGCTTTGGCGCGTCCGCGCTGGGCGCGACGACCGCCGGGTGCTCGGCAATGGCCGTTTGGTATCGGCCTGGTGTGCCCGTGGCGGACCCGTACTGGTCGGGGACACCGTCTATTTCGGCGCCGGCATCTGGCCCTTCATGGGCACCGTCATCCGCGCCGTCGACTCCCGCAACGGCAACCCCGTCTGGACGCAGGGACTGCTGGGCGACCTTTACCTGAAACAGCCGCATCCCGGCGCGGAATCGTTCGGCGCGCTTGCGCCTCAGGGCGCTTTCGCGGCGGCCGGCGACCTGCTGGTGGTGCCCAATGGCCGGGCCGTGCCCGCCGGCCTCGACCGCGCCAGCGGCGCCCTGCGCTGGTTCCACCTTGAGGGCTCCACCCTCCAGGACACCGCCGAAGCAGCCTATCGCAAGCTCGAGGGCGGCTCCTACGTATGCACCGACGGCCGCTACGTGCTGAACTGCCGCGGCCTGGCGACGGTCCTCTACGACGGCGCTTCAGGCAATGCCTACACGGCCTGGAAGGGCACGCACCAACCCGTGCTGAGTGACGGCATGTTGATCCTGGGCGGGGATAAGGTCCGCGCCTTCCAACTCTGGGAACCGCAACCGCGGTCCTCTGAAGCCACCGGGGCCGAACCGAAACCAGTCACCCGTAAACGCGGGGAAATCGCCCCGGCCTGGGAACTCCCCATCGCTGGCAGTGGGGCCCTGATGCGCGCCGGCAACCGGCTCTATGCCGCCGCCAGGGGCAGAATCACCGCCATCGACCTCGGCGCCTCGCCGCCGACGCCCCTGTGGACGCTCGACCTCGAGGGCACCGTGACCCGCCTGATCGCCGCCGACCAGCGCCTGTTCGCGGTCACCGCCGAAGGTGGCCTCGCCTGCTTTGGCGCGGCCACCGGGACCGCGCCGCCGCCCGCGGCCACGGCCGCAGCCACGGTGGCCGCGCCGACCCGCGCCGGCCACCCGTACGAGGGTCTGACCGCAGGCCTGGCTCTGCCGCTCGGCTGGGCCCTG
The DNA here is from genome assembly GCA_903933565.1 of uncultured Victivallales bacterium. Taxonomy (GTDB): domain Bacteria; phylum Verrucomicrobiota; class Lentisphaeria; order Oligosphaerales; family JAFGRS01; genus CAILUI01. Next base: position 15,062 of record CAIZKT010000568.1, read on the forward strand.
GCCTACGACGTTAGCGAGCCGGCGGCCATCGAGGCGCTGCTGGCCCGCCCCGGCCTGCGGGTTGTAGCCGTCAACCGCGACCCGAAGACCGTCGAGACCCTGCGCCAATACCTGCGCGACCGCGGCCTCTACGGTGACCGCGCCAGCGTCCACCTCGGTACGGTGCAGGACTTTCGGGCGCCGCCGTACCTGGCGCTGCTCACCGTCGTCGGCGGTATCCCGGCGGACGCGGACACCGCCTGGCTCCAGGCCCTCTACGCCTCCGTGCGACCCTACGGTGGCAGGCTCTATCTCGCTGGCGCTGCGGCCCGTCTGCGGCATCTGGCGGCGGCGGCCGACCTGCCGGGGGTTGAGCTGGCCGAAGCGCCCGGTGGGCTGCTTCTGACTCGCCAGGGCGCCCTCCCTGGCGCAGCGGCCTGGACCCATCTCTACGGCGATGCGGCGAACTCCGCCAGCAGCAACGATACGCGGGTCCGGGCGCCGCTCGGCCTGCTCTGGTTCGGCGGCAACAGCCATCAGGATGTCCTGCCCCGGCACGGCCACGGCCCCGGCGAACAGGTCATCGGCGGGCGGCTCTTTATCCAGGGAATCAACACGCTGAGCGCCCGCGATGTCTACACCGGCGTGACGCTCTGGCGGCGCGAGTTTACCGATCTGGGCACCGCCGGGATCTACTACGATTCGACCTATTGCCCGGACCCCCTGGATATCAGCTACAACCAGCGCCACATCCCCGGCGCCAACGCCCGCGGAGCCAACCTCGCCGCCACCCCGGACCGGCTCTACCTGCTGGCCGGCAAGCAGTGCCTTGCCCTCGACCCCGCCACCGGGCAGACACTAGCCACTCTTGCCCTGCCTGCCGACGCGGCCAGCGGCCAGCCTCCCGAATGGGGCTACCTCGGGGTCGTCGGCGACGTGCTCATCGGCGGCACGGGCTATGCGGCCTTCTCCCGGATTCACGACATCGAGAAGGGCGAGGCCGCGGACGACTATGACCTCAGCTCCAGTCGCGGCCTGGCCGCCCTTGACCGCCACAGCGGGGCCGTGCTCTGGAGCCGGCCGGCCCGTCTCGGCTTCCGCCATAATGCCATCTGTGCCAGTGCCGACACGCTCTACTGCATCGACGCCCTCCCCAGCGCGGTCGTCGAACGCCTCAAAAGGCGCGGGCGTATGCCCAGCGACGCGCCGGTGCTCCTGGCTCTGGACCTGCGGACCGGCCGCGAACGCTGGCAGCGCCGCGAGGGCGTCTTTGGCACCTGGCTCAGCGTCTCCGCCGAGCACGGGGTCCTGCTGCAGGCCGGGCGCGCCTCCCGCGATGCCCTGCGCGACGAGTCCGCCGAACGGCTGATGGCCTTGCGCAGCCGCGACGGCGAGCTGCTCTGGGACCATAAGGGCTCCTTCGGCGGACCCGTGATGCTGCATGGCAAGACGATCTACACCTCGGCCGTCAGTACCACCGGTGGTGCGGTCGAACTGTTGACCGGCAATACCGTGATGCGCCCGCATCCTTTGACGCGGCAGCCGATCCCCTGGTCCTACCACCGCCGTTACGGCTGCAACGCCGTGGTGGCCTCGGAGTACCTGCTCACCTTCCGTTCCGGCGCCGCCGGGTTCTACGACCTGGCTACCGACAGCGGCACCGCCAACCTGGGCGGCTTCAAGAGCGGCTGCACCTCGAACCTCATCGTGGCCGACGGCGTCCTGAATGCGCCGGACTACACTCGCACCTGCACCTGCAGCTACCAGAACCAGACCTCGCTGGCCTTCGTCTCGGCGCCCGACCTTGACTCGTGGACCGCCAATGACATCCCCCGCGGCAGCGGGCGCATCCTCGACCTCGCGGTCAACCTCGGGGCCCCCGGCGACCGCCGCGAACCCGCCGGGCCGCTGTGGTTCGAGTTCCCCCTGGTGGGCGGCCCATCGCCCAGTCTGCCGATCACCCTCGAGGGCGCCGCGCTGACCTGGTTCCAGCAACCCAGCGCCGAGTTCAGCGGGGGCCTGCCCTGGATTGCTGCCAGTGGGGTCCAGGGCGAGCTGCGCCTGAGCATTGACCTGCTGAGCCCGGAGGAGCTTTCCCGGCACCTACGCTTGACGGTCGCGACGCCCCTCGACGATGCCGAGGAAGCCAATGGCATCGTAGCCCACGGCAGCAGTGACCTGGAACTGGTCCGCGACAAGACCGAGCAGACTGTTGGCATCCGCTTCGCCAAGGTCCCGCTGGCAGCCGGAGACACCCTTACTGCCGCCGCCCTCTGCTTCACCGTCGAGGAGGCCTCGGACGAGGTCACCGAGGTCGTCATCCGGGCGCAGGCCGCCGATGACGCCCAAGCCTTTGGCAAGGCTCCTGCCGAGCTGAGCAGCCGGCCCCTCACCAAGGCCGAGGTGCGCTGGATCGTGCCGCCCTGGCCGACCGTCGGCGCCGCGACCCCCGCCCAACGCTCGCCCGACCTTGCCCCGCTGCTCCGCGAAGTCGTCTCGCGGCCAGGCTGGAAGCCCGGCCAGGCCATCGCTTTTATCATCAGCGGCCGCGGCCGCCGCGTGGCCCGTTCAACCGACAATCCCAGCGGCGGCGGGCCCAGTCTCGACCTTGCCTTTCCCAAGACCACCGCGGAACTGGCCGCCGAGCCCGCGCCGACCTACGCCCTGCGCCTGGTCTTCGCCGAGCCCGAGGCCAAGCCCTTGGACCGCGTCTTTGACGTGCTGGTGCAGGGCCGCGTCGCCCTGCCGGCGGTGCGCCTCGCCGGCCCTGTCCGCCAGACCGTGGTGCGCGAACTCCGCAACCTCCACCTCGGCGACCGCTTCAATCTCGAACTGCGGGCCGCCCCCGGCAGCCCGGCCCCGCCCGTGCTCTGCGGCCTGCATCTGCGCGCCGAAGAGTGAGCGCGGGCCCGGAGGTCAGCCAGGGCTGTTTCAAGAAACGACCGCTGTCGTACCGTCGGCAGTGAAAGCGGCGTCGACGGGCCGCGTCCGCGGCCCTCTGCCGCACGCAGTCCATATCGCGCCTCGGCCATGTGGGGTGCGCGTGGCAAGGTCGCCGACGGCGACCGCGACACCGCTTTGGCTTGGCGCCTGTGCCCTGACTGACGGCGGGTGTTCTCGCGCAACCAGATACGGCAGACAGACCACGGGTTGTTGCGCCGCCCAGCCCGCTTTCTTGAAACCGCCCTGGGAGGTCAGCGGCAAGGGTTGCATTGATTTCGGCCGTGGCTATGGTGACAGCGTTACGTAAGCCTTTCGCGCCCGAACTCTGGACTTCACGCACAGATCAGGAAAAGGTGTACCCATGGCTTCGACGTGCTGCTGTTCCTGCCGCCCCGATTTCGCTGCCAAAGCTGCTGCCGTGCGCGGTTTCACGCCGTCTGCCACGACGCTGGTGGGGCCCGTGCCAACGATCGCCATCACGCCGGTGGCCGATGGGCGTACCGGCGCCTACGAGAGCAACGCGGCGCAAACCTGGCGCTTGGTAGAGAAGGTCTATGACCTGATCACCAGCAAGGTGACGCTGCCCGGCGGCCGGGCGGTGCGCATCGTGGTCGCGCCCGAGATCGTCTACGGCCCGCGCTCTGGCGCCGTGGCCCAGGCGTACTACGCCACCCAAGGCGTCAGCGCCAATATCTGGATCAGCCGCAGTTGGGCCTACAGCGATGAACTGATGAGCGCCTGCATGGGCGTCGGCAGCACCGAGTGGACCCAAGCCGCCTATGGCCTGAACCAGACCGACCGCCCTGGCGCCGTCTGGCTCAAGGCCTTCTGCGCCGCCATGGACGAGAAGAAGCGCCCGATCTTCTCGATCTACTCGCCCGACCTCGAGGACGAGAAGGAGCCGCTGAATGACTTCGTCGCCACCCGCCTCCTGCGCTTTGCGCGGGCCGCCGCCGCGGTGGGCGAGATGCGTGGCAAGAACTACCTCTCGGTCGGCAGCGTCTCCATGGGCATCATCGGCTCGGACGTGCGTCGGAACCTCTTCCAACAGTACCTCGGCATGGGCACCGTCTCTTACGACATGGTTGGCGTCCAAGGCCGGATGGAACGCGGCCTGTACGACCACGAAGAGCTGGCGCGCGCCGTCGCTTTCATGAAGACATTCAAGATGGACTTCGGCGTCGGTAAGCGCCCCTGGAGCAACGAGAAGCTGCTGGAGGACTGCTGCAAGATGGCGCTGATCGTGCGCGATCTCATGGTCGGCAATGCCAAACTGGCCGACGCCGCCCTCGGCAAGAAGCAGGGCTTCAAGGCCGATGTCGAATTCGCCCAGGGCTGCAATGCCATCGCCGCCGGCACTCAGGGCCAGCGCCAGTGGACCGACCTCTACCCCAATTACGACCTGGTCGAGTCTGTCCTCTGCGGCTCCTTCGACTGGAATGGCTACCGGGCGCCCTACGTCGTCGCCACCGAGAATGACTCCAAGAATGCCATCGGTATGTTGACGGCCTACCTGCTCACCGGCATGCCGCAACTCTTTGCCGATATCCGTACCAACTGGACCCCTGCCTCGATCAAGAAGGCCACCGGCATCGACGTCTCCAAGAAGGTCCCCGGCGGCATCATCGACAAACGCAACTCCGGCGCCGGGGCGCTGGATTACGCCCTCGATGTCCCCGGCCTGGTCAAGGGCTCGGCCACGATGAGCATGCAGGAAGTCGCCGCTGCCATTGCGGCTGACCCGAAGCTGCAGAAGAAACTCATCGACAAGGCCATCGCCGGAACCACCTACATGGCCGCCAATCTCGAGTACTTCCCCGGTGATGGCCTCTCCAGCCACTACCGTACCCCCGGCGGCGTGCCCATGACCGCTTACCGCTTCAATGCCGTCGGCGACCTCCTGACCTGCTCCGTGGTCGAGGGCGAGACGGTCGACCTGCCCGTGGCCGTGGCCGATCACATCAGCCGGGTCACCGATAAGACCTGGCCGGAATCCTACTGGACCCCGCGCGGCATGAGCTCCTTCGAGTACATGAACCGCATCGGCCCCAACCACGATGCCAACAGCTTCGGCCTCATCGGCGCCGATATGGTCACCCTCTGCGCCATGCTGCGCATCCCGGTCGACATGCATAACGTCGACGCGGCGGACCTCTTCCGGCCCACCCTCTGGGACCGCTTCGGTGGCGACGATTTCCGCGCCTGCGCCGCCCTCGGCCCGCTCTACGCCTGAAGCGCCTGAGGTAGGGCCGAGGGGTTGCAGGCTTGGAGGGCGACGTCCGAGTGCCAGCAGGCGCTCGGACGTCGTAGCGGGCTTCAGCCCTGGACGGCTTGCCGCAGCGCCTGGTCGAGATCAGCGGTGATGTCGCGGACGTCTTCCAACCCGACCGAGATGCGCACGAAGTCAGGCGTGACCCCCGCGGCGAGCTGTTCGGCGGCACTGAGCTGCTGGTGCGTCGTGCTGGCCGGATGGATGACCAGGGTCTTGGCGTCGAGGACGTTGGCCAGGTGCGAACAGAGCTTCACCGCATTGATGAAGCGCTTGCCGGCCTCGATCCCGCCCTTGATGCCAAAGCCGAACACGGCGCCCGGCCCGAGCGGCATCAGGCGCTTGGCCCGTTCGTGGTCCGGATGGGTCGGCAGGCCGGGGTAGTTCACCCAGGCGACCTCTGGCCGCCGACTGAGGAACTCCGCCACGGCCTGGGCATTGGCGCCGTGGGCGCGGGCCCGCAGGGGCAGCGTTTCGAGCCCCTGCAAAAAGAGGAAGGCGTTGAAGGGCGACAGGCAGGCGCCCATGTCGCGCAATAGCCCGGTACGGACCTTCAGGACAAAGGCCAATCCCGGCGCCACTGCCTTCGCATGACCGCCGAAAGCATCCCAGAAGTTCACCCCGTGGTAGGACGGGTCCGGCTCGCTGATCTCAGGGAAGCGCCCGCCCGCCTTCCAGTTGAAATCGCCTTTCTCGACGATGGCGCCGCCAATCGAGGTGCCGTGTCCGCCGATCATCTTGGTGAGCGAGTACACCAGCAGGTCAGCGCCCTGCTCGAAGGGGTTGAACAGCGGCGGCGGAGAGACGGTGTTGTCAAGGATCAGCGGCAGGCCGTGGTCGTGCGCTACCTTCGCGATGGCGGCCATGTCGTCGATGTTGCAGCGCGGATTGCCGATGCTCTCGGTGAACAGCAGGCGGGTCTTGCCATCAATGGCTTTGGCGAAGTTTTCCGGCTTCGAGGAGTCGACGAAGCGGGCCTCGATGCCGAAGCGTTTGAGAGTGTGGGAGAAGAGGGTGTAGGTACCGCCGTAAAGATTGCTACCGGTGACGAAATTCTGGCCGGCCGAGGTGATATTCAGGATGGCGCAGGTGATGGCGGCCATGCCCGAAGCGGTGGCCACGGCGCCGCTGCCGCCGTGCAGGGCGGCGAGGCGCTTCTCAAGCACGTCGGTGGTGGGATTCATCAGCCGGGTGTAGATGTTGCCGAAGGCACGCAGGGCAAACAGGTCCGCGGCGTGGTCCGAGTCCTTGAAAACATAGGAGGTCGTCTGGTAGATCGGTACGGCCCGCGACAGGGTCTGCGAGTCAGGAACCTGTCCGGCGTGCAGGGCCAGAGTGTCGATGTGCGCGCTATCCATGGGTGGCAATTCTCCTTGTTGAGGGGTGGTCAACGCTACGTCCAAAGCTTAGATGCTGTACTCGGAAGTTCGATCGCCCCGCAGATGCCGGTGGCGCTCAACCAGGTCCTGCAGGCAGATGCCGTCGAGGATGGCGCGAATCTTCGCCGTGACCTCCATCCAGACTTCACGCGCCACGCAGTCGGTGCTGCGTCGGCAGGTGGTCGGCGAGGCGGTACAGTCAACCAAGGCCAGGTCGCCCTCGAGAGCCGTCAGGATGTCGCCCAAGGTCAAGCTCTCTGGCGCCCGGGCCAGACGATAGCCGCCGTGGGCCCCCGGAGCCGCGTGAATGTAGCCGGCATCCTTCAACCCGCGGGCAATCTGCCAAAGATACTTCTCGGAGATGTCCTCAGCGGCGGCGATCTCCTTCAATGTGCATACGGCGTCCTGCCCGGCCAGCGCCAGACGGATCATAAAACGAGTGCCGTAACGGCCCTTAGTGGATAGTTTCATGGCGCGCCCTATGTTTTCCATGGAGTTCATGGAAAATAGCGGAGGGGAGCGTGTCTGTCAAGCGCCTGCCGTTGAGCGACAGGGGGTGAAGGGATGGACCTACGTGCGCGGATTCGAGAGTTGTGCCGGCAGCGCGACGCGCTGATCTTGGCGCACACCTACCAGCCGGGCGAGATTCAGGATCTGGCGGATTTCGTGGGGGATTCGTACGGGCTGAGCCGAAAGGCAGCAGGCGTGCAGGCGGCGGTGATCGTGTTCTGCGGGGTACGTTTCATGGCCGAGACGGCCGCGATTCTGAATCCTGAGCGGACGGTGCTGCTGCCGGCGGCCGACGCGGGCTGTCCGATGGCGGATATGATCAGTGCGGAGCAGGTGCGGGCGTTGAAGGCGCAGCACCCAGGGGCGCCGGTGGTATGCTACGTCAACACGACGGCAGCGGTCAAAGCGGAGTGTACCGTCTGTTGCACCTCGTCGAATGCGGTAAAGATCGTGCAGTCGCTCGGAGAGCAGTCCGAGATTCTGTTTGTGCCAGACCAGTACCTGGGGCGCTTCGTGGAGCGCAAGCTGGGGCGCAAGCTGGTGTTGTGGGAAGGATTCTGCCCCACGCACGCCATGTTGCGACGGGAGACCGTGCAGCGGGTGCGCGCCGAGTACCCCGACGCCGAGTTGATGGTGCATCCTGAGTGTCTTCCCGAGGTCCAGGACCTCGCCGACCACGTGCTCTCCACCGGGCAGATGTGCGAGCTGGTCAAGACCACCGCCTGCCGCCGCTTCCTGGTCGGGACCGAGGTCGGGATCCTGCACACACTGGGCAAGATCGCACCGCAGATCGAGTTCATTCACGTGACCCCCTTTCTGCGCTGCCCAAATATGAAGAAGATCACGCGGGAGGGGATCGTGCGGTCTTTGGAGACGCTGGAACCACGGGTGACGGTGCCGCCGGAGGTTGCAGCGGCGGCCCGGCGGGCGATTGAGCGAATGCTCGAGATTGCCGGCGCCGGCGGCTGAGTTCGCCGCCTCAGCGGCTTCCAGGCTGAGGACACTCCTGGCCCACGAAGAACCAGAAGGCCGTAGAGGTCTAGGTTGTTAGGCCAGGAAGAAAATCATGCAGAACAAACCTAAAGCAGTTGCGCTCTTCTGTGGTGCAGGCGGTCTCTCGCTGGGATTCAAGCGGGCTGGCTTTGACATCCTGTTTGCCACGGACTTGGATCATGACGCTATCGCCACTTACCGCACGCACGCAGCAAATACAGACGTACGAGAAGGAGATATTAGAGATCTCAATCCAGCAAGCCTTCCCAAGGGTGTAGATATTCTGCTGGGCGGGCCACCCTGCCAAGGGTTCAGCAGCGCTGGGCAAAAGTTCTGGGACGATTCCAGAAACAAACTTCTAACCGAATACGTACGGGTGCTTAACGCCCTTCGACCGAAATGGTTTCTGATGGAAAATGTCGAGGGTCTTCTAACGGCATGGGATGGCCAGTACATTAGCGAGACAGTTAAAGCTTTTCTCTCGCTCGGATATAATGTTTCCCTAGAGAAAGTCTATGCCCACGCATACGGAGTACCACAAAGAAGAAAGCGCGCGATCATTGTTGGTAATAGACTTGGACATATATTTAAATTTCCTCCGCATAACCACCATATCAGTGGCTCAATATTTCGAAAATCAGAAGCCACCTTTAACGAAGCAACATCAGACCTTCCAGTGGCACATATAGATCGGTCACATTTTGCACAATACGCACGCGATCCACAGAACGAACTGCAAGCATGGCTTCGTACCGATCAAAAGATCGTTTCGCAGCATTTCTACTTCGAGCAGGGCGAAGAGCAGCAAAGACGAATTGAAATGCTACAACCCGGACAGACGATGAAAGATTTGCCGGACGATCTCCAGCATGACTCATTCAAGAAGCGTGCAAACCGGCGCGTGTGCGATGGAACACCCACTGAAAGAAGGGGTGGCGCTCCCTCAGGAATCAAGCGACTTATCGCTGATGAGCCCAGCCTAACCATAACTGGCGCGGCCATGCGAGAATTCATTCATCCCTTGGAGAATCGCCCTCTGTCTCTCAGAGAATGCGCCCGTCTGCAGACCTTTCCGGACGACTTTATTTTCGCAGGCGTGCCATCCTCGTGCCTTCAGCAGATCGCAAATGCAGTGCCGCCGCTTCTGGCAGAAGTCATAGCGAGACACATTGCAGAGGAATACGGCTTTGGCGTAGTCTATGAACCCAAGCGGCCTCACTTCCAGTTTTCCCTAACACAGTCAAATGGAATGAGCCCTGCTCTCAAGAAAACAGAAGCCATATTAAGAGCATTTATCGATGATGAAGCTAAACAGTTGTTGCTGTTTGAGGAAACGAGGAGATATGTACTATCATGATTTCGACTGAGCTCAAGAGCCATTTTGCAAAAGTTCGTGTTCTCGGCCAAGGAGCAGATCGCATATCGCTTTCAGCAGGTGAGATTGCATGGTTGCTCTACCTAACCGCAACCGACCTTGGCCTCAAACCATGTATTTCTGCGCTTAGTATCTCCAAGAAGCAGGTGCCGAAATTTTACGACCTACAAATACCACTCATTTTGCCAGACTCTTGGAACACCCTCACCACAGATCAATTGCTAGCCGCATTTGACGGTATGATTCATCAGGAAGCCGATGTCAGGTTATACTTCAGCAACTTGTGTGAAATTCTTAAAAGGCGTATCAAATATCAACGCATTCTGTCGAGACAACCGAAGCCGACAATGGATCAAATTGGCCCTCGCAGTCTTCTTGAATACGGAATCATGCCCACGAATCTTCTGGGAGCATGGTTAATGTGGCGTAAATGGATTTTTGACATCGATAATCGGAGCGGGCAGGAGACCGGCTATCTCTTCGAACCCGTGCTTGCATCTTGCATGGGTGGAACGACCGTCGGATCACGAAACTCTCCTGTCAAACGGGTGAATGAGAGCGGAATACAAACGGCGGATGGTCGCCAAATTGACTGTTTGGATGTAGATGCGAAGATTGCCTACGAGTTCAAACTGCGCGTTACCATTGCGGCAAGCGGTCAGGGACGCTTTGCGGAAGAGTTGTCATTTCCGGTTGAGTGCAAAGCGGCTGGGCTAACTCCCGTACTTATCGTACTCGATCCAACCCCATCCGCACGGTTAGCGGAATTGCAGAGGGCATTTGAGGCCAACGGAGGCCAAGTTCATGTCAAAGATGCATGGGCTTTTGTTAAGCAGAAGGCCGGAGCATGCATGAGCAAGTTCATTGAGAACTACTTGCGGCCAGTTCTACTGCAAATGGTGGCCTTCGATGACATCATCCCCGATGCGCTCACTATGACTTGGAATAGGGGCGACATCACTTTGAGCACAAAGAAAGAGACCTTCCGCATTCAGAGAGACGAGGAAGAAGGCGAACAAGAGGCTTCCGCCGACGCTCCTGTGTCGCGCGGCTGAGCGTTGGCGTTGAATCCAACCGCCTCCAACCTAGACACCTAACCGCCTTGGCGTCCGGCGGGACGCCGGTGAGACGAGGAGTGTAGTCCATGGCAAAGCTATCAACCGTCGCGGGTTCCCTGGATCTCTATGGCGTCCTGGCCGAGCGCGAGCAACTGCTGGCCAAGACCCGCCTGCCGCGCTTTGCGCCGTGGTGGGAGCGTTTCCTGGCCGACTGCCGCCAAGCAGAGACGCCCGCCCTGCCCCCGGCAGCTCAGGTCAACGAGCGCCACGCCGCGGTGAGTGCTCTGCTGGGCCGGGCCGAGCAGGTCGCCTTCGCCGCCGCCTTGACCCAGGACGAGGGCCTGGGACAGCGCGCCGCGGCGTTGTTGCTGGCCGGACTGGCCGATGAGCAACCGTGGATGGGGCCCGAGCACCATCTGCATTACCCCGAACTGAATGCCGATCTCATGGTCGCGGAGCGCTCCAAGCGGGTGGCCGCCGCGCTCTCCTGGGCCGGGGCCTGGCTGTCGCCGACCGCGCGGCAGGCCGCGGTGCAGGCCCTGCACGATCGCGGCGGGGCCGTGATCTTCACCGACGCCGGCCGGGGCGCCTGGTGGTCGAATGGCTACAACTCGAACTGGACCGCCGTGCTTAACACGGGCATGGGACTGGCCGCTCTCGCGGTTGCCGAGGAGTATCCCGCCGCCGCGCAGGCCTGGTTGCAGCGCGCGGTGCAGGTATCGGAGGCCATGCTTGATCTGGCGGCCGAGGAGGGGGCTGGCATCGAGGGTATCGGCTACTGGGTCTACTGCTTCAGCAGCCTCTTTGACCTGGCTGATGCCCTGCGCGCTCGCGGCGATGGCCGCCTCTTGGCGCATCCCTGCTGGCGCCGGTCGGTCGAGTTTCCCTTGTACCAGACCTTGCCCGATCTCTCGGGCTGGATCAACTTTGGCGATTGCGGTTACCCGGGCTTGGGCGGCAGCGCGCTGTTCTATGGGTTAGCGGCGCGTTTGGGTGACCGGCGGGCGCAGTGGTTGGCCAACCGCATCACGGGGGAACCGCCGACGAGCCGGGTCGGCTGGCGTGATCTGCTGCTGTGCGATCCGACGGTGCCCGAGCAGGGCCCCGAGGCCATGCCGACGACCCGCCTTTTCGCCAGCGCGCACCTGGCCGCACTGCGCTCAGACTGGTCTGACGACGCGGTCCAGTTCGTCCTCAAGGGCGGCTCCAATGCCTGGTCGCATTGTCACCTGGACCTCAATAGCTTCGTGCTCAACGTCGGCGGCGAACGCCTGGCGGTTGACCCCGGGCCGTGGCCCTATACCGAGCACTATTGGACCAGCATCGAGCCGCCTCTCTCCACGGCCTGGCACAATACCCTGACCGTCGACGGCGCCGATCAGCGCCAGCCACCGCGGTACCGGATGAACTACGACCTCGAGGAGAGCGGCGACGCTTGGTCCCGCCTGAGTAACCTTGCCGACGATGGCCTCTGCGCCACGGTCGAGGGCGACGCCAGCGCGGCCTATGGCGACACCCTGGAGCGCTTCGTGCGGCGGGTGCATTTTCGCCGGCCGGGGCTGTTTGTGATCGTTGACGAGGTGCGCCTGCGCCCGACCCGGGTGCAACGCCACCTGCAGTGGTTGCTGCATAGCGTGCTGCCGCTGGAACCCACCGCGGCTGGTGGCGTCGTGATCCGCGGCGTGCGCCACGACCTCTGGGTCACGCCGGTGCTGCCGCTGGGCTGTCGCTCCAAGCTGCTTCCCGACCGCTGCGGCCCGCCGGGGAGCGCGAAGCCGCCCGTGCATGCCTGGGCACTCCGCTCACCCTGGCACCACATCTGGAACGTCGCGCCCAGCCGCTCACCCTACCCGCAGTGGGACCCGCGCGGCTCTCCCGGCCTATACGGCACCGAACTCCGCTTTGCGGTCGTGCTGGAGGTGACCGCCGCCGGAGCGAACACCGCCTGGAGCCCCTGCCTCAGCGCGGATGGCAAGACGTTGCGGATGAGCCCTGCCGACAACCCCGGCGCGGCTTGGTCCGTACCCGTCCAGAGCTGAACGACCTGCCGTGTTGTAAGAATCTTATCGTGTCCTATATTGAACCCATTTGTCAACCTGGCCGGACTTACATTCTTGAGTGGCGGGGTTACCCCGGGATGGCTCATCGCCGCGGCGCGGCGTCCGTCCCGTCGGCCCCCGGCTCCGGCTACAGAAGAGAGACCATCAGATGGCCAAAGGAAAGCTTCGCGTCGGGGTGATTGGGTGCGGTCGCATCGCGCCGTTCCACGGTATGCCGGCCGCCGCGCAGGAAGGCGTTACGCTGCGGGCCTGCTGCGACCTCCGCAAAGAGCGTGCTGAAGATCGCGCCCGCATCTTCAAGTGCAAAGGCATCTACACCGACTACCGGGAGATGATTCGGGCCGAGAAGCTGAACGTGGTGCATATCTGCCTGCCGCACTATCTGCACCCGCCCGTCGCCATCGAGGCGATGAAGATGGGTTGTCACGTGCTGACCGAGAAGCCGATGGCTATCCGGCTGGAAGACGCGCAGGCCATGATCGACTGCGCTGACGCGACCGGGATGAAGCTGGGGGTGATCTTCCAGAACCGCTATAACGCCGGCTCTGTCCTGATCAAGAACGCGCTGGCTCACGGCGGCATCGGGCGCATCCTGGCTGCCAAGGCCACGCTGACCTGGTACCGTCCGCCGGCGTACTATGCGGGCAGTGACTGGAAGGGCACCTGGGAGAGAGAAGGCGGCGGGGTGATCATCGACCAGGCCATCCACACCTTCGACCTGCTGCGCTGGTTCGTCGGCGACGAGTTGGCCTACGTTGACACGCACATCGCCAACCGCGAGCACCCGACGATCGAAGTCGAGGATGTCGCCGATGGCGTTCTCGGGTTCCGCAACGGCGTGTGCGCCGCGTTCTGGGCCAACAACTACTACAGTCACGACGCGACCGTCGAGCTCGACATCGCCTGCGAGTCTGGTTCCATCAAGATGATCGGCGAGGAAGGGCGCGTGTCTTACCACGATGGCCGTGAGTTCATTGCCCGGCCCAATCCGGCGGAGAGCTTCGACTACGGGGGTGGGCCGTCCTACTGGGGCGCCAGCCACGTCAAACAGATCGACCAGTTCTACGACGCGCTGGCCGCCGGCGAGACGCCCGAAATCGATGGCCGTGAGGCCTACAAGACGCAGCAGATGGTCTGCGCCATGTATGCTTCGGGCAAGACGGGCAAACGCATCACCTTCTGAGGTCAGACACCCTGCCCTGGACCCTTTCGCCCCTGGCGGCGGTGCCGCCAGCTTGGGCCATGGGGTCTGGGGTTGATCATTGCCTGCCGACCGGCCCGCGTGAAGCTCCTCGTTTTTTCGACCTGTGCAATACGAGAGTCCGTCTGAAGCGCTGAAGGCGCGTTGCCATACCAGCCCAGGGCAACGCCCTGGGAATAAGATGGTTATGGGTTTGAGCCCTGTAGGGGCGAGCCATCTGCCCTACCTTCGCACCGAGGTCGCATGGTCCGCCCCTTCAGGGCTCAATCTTCGCTGTGGACGGGTACCCAG
>CAIZKT010000569.1:0-12752 GCA_903933565.1 uncultured Victivallales bacterium
GCCGGATCGGAATGGGAACCGCGTCGGCAAGTCTCATTCCGGTATGTCCGGCCCCAGCCGGGGGCTCGGCTGAACCCTGAACCCACCCCGCCTAGAAGTACACATCCCGCTTGCCCTCGCCGCGAATCTCGGCGAGGCGCTGGGTGAGTTCGCCGCGGAGTTCGGGCTGGTCGAGACCTTCCAGCTCCGCTGCGATGAGCCGTTCCCCGGCGGCCCGGGTTTCGGGCGAGGCGTAGTCGGTCAGGTACTCGGTCAGCGTCGTCAGGGCATTGGGCGTGCAGAAGCGTTTGATGAAACCGGGGATGGCAAACTCCATGAAGTGCTCGCCCGTGCGGCCCAGGCGGTAACAGGCCGTGCAGAAACTCGGCACGTAGCCATCTTCCATGAGTTGGCGCATCACGGTGTCGAGCGAGCGCACATCGCCGAGTTCGAACTGCTCGCGTTCCATGCACTGCGTGTCGCCGGCCTCGGTATAACCGCCAATCTCGATGCGGCTGCCGGCGTCAATCTGCGAAACGCCGAAAGCCAGCACCTCCCGCCGCAGTTCGGGCCGTTCCCGCGCCGTCAGGATGAGCCCCGTGTAGGGCACGGCCAGACGCAGCACGGCGACCAGGCGTTTGAATTGGTCATCGCTCACGAAGCGCGACTCGTCAAACTGCGCCCCAGAGGCCGGCCGCAAGCGCGGAAAGCTGATGGTGTGCGGCCCGACCCCATAGCGCTGCTGCAGGAAGCGCGCGTGACTGACCAATCCCAGCGTCTCGAAGCGCCAGTCGTAGAGGCCGACCAAGGCGCCGATGCCGACGTCATCGCAGCCCGCTTCCATGGCCCGGCTCAGGCCATCCAGACGGTAGAGGAAATGGCCCTTGCGGGTGCGCGGCGGGTGCATCTTGGCGTAGGTCTCATGGTGGTAGGATTCCTGGAAGATCTGGTAGGTGCCGATGCCGGCGGCCTTGAGGGTGCGGTAGCCTTCGTGGTCCAGCGGCGCGGCATTGATGTTGACCCGGCGGATCTCGCCATGGCCAATGCGGGTGCTGTACACGGTACGCACGCAACCGGCCATGAACTCGGCGTCGTAGTCCGGGTGTTCCCCAAACACCAGGATGAGCCGCTTGTGCCCCTTGGCCTCCAGGGCCGTCACCTGCGCGGCAAGCTCGGTCTCCGTCAGCGTCCGCCGGACCGATTCGCGGTTGCTCCGGCGAAAACCGCAGTACAGGCACTCGTTGACGCAGGCATTGCCGATGTACAGCGGGGCAAACAGCACGATGCGGTTGCCGTACACCCGCCGCTTCAACTCCCGCGCCGCCGCGAAAATCTCCTCGACCAAGTCTGGCTCCTCGGCCCGCAGCAGCACCGCCGTCTCCTCGACCTCGAGCGCCTCCTTGGCCAGGCTCTTGGCGATCACCTCCCGCACCCGTGCCGGGTCCGGCGCCGCCGCGCCGAGCAGCCCCTGGATGTAGGCATCGTCGATGAAATCGGTCGCCGTTTGGCTTAGGGTCATGGCAGGCAGTCCGCTCATGCGTCAGTCCTTTCTGCGGCAACGCCGGGTTGCAGGCGCTGGTGATAGCTGCGCGAATCGCCCCGACCCGTACCCACGGTGCGGCCGATCGAGTGAATGCGCTGGGTCATGCAGCCGTGGCAGATGTCGGCGGTCTCGGCGATACAGACCTTGGCCGGGTAGATCTCGTAGTAGGCGCGATACTGCACCGGCGTCAGATTCGGCATGACGATGTTCGCCCCGCGCGCCAGGCCCAGCTCGCGGCCGGAGGTCTTGTTGAGCGTGGCTAGTGCCGTCGTGCTGGGGAGGTTGGCGCGCGGGCAGGCCAACCGGGTGAGCGCCACCATCTTGTACGTCATCAACTCGCTGGCCGGCGCCTGCTCGCCGCCGCCAGCTTCCCCCCCGGCCAGCGCCTGCTGTCCCAGCGGCGTCTGCGGGTGGGGGATGTACGGCCCGACCCCGATCATGTCCAGATCGAGCCGCTGGAACCAGGCGATGTCCTCGGCCAGATCGGCGTAGGTCTGGCCGGGAATGCCCAGCAGCACCCCGCTGCCCACCTCGTAACCCAGCTCCCGAAGCTGCCGCATGATGGCAAAGCGGTCCGATACCACTCCCGGAAGCGCCGGATGGATACGCTCGTAGAGTCGCCGGTTGGAGGTCTCAAAGCGGATCAGGTAGCGGTCCGCCCCCGCCGCCCGCCAGCGCGCCAGGTCCTCGACCGCGCGCTCGCCGACACTCAGCGTCACCGCCAGCCGCGTTTCCCGCTTGATCGCCGTCACGACCTCCGCCAGCCAGGCAGCCGTGCAGCCCGGATCCTCGCCCGACTGCAGCACCACGGTGCCGTAGCCAAACTCAACCGCCTTGTGGGCACACTCGAGGATCTCCGCGGCACTCATGCGATAGCGGGTCAGAGCGCGGTTGCCGGCGCGCAGCCCGCAGTAGGCGCACTGCCGGACGCAAACATTGGAAAACTCCACCAGCCCACGCAGATGCACCTCGTCGCCGACGTGCTGGCGCCGGGTCGCATCCGCCTGTCGCCAGAGCTCCTCAAGGCGAGCGCCATCGGTCTCCCGTAGCCACTGCAGAAGGGTCTCTCGGGTCATGGATTCACCCCACCGGGAGCAGGACCGGGTCCTGATCACTTGGTCAACAACACCGATTTCGACGTCACTCCAGGCACCATCCCGAGCTTGCCGGACAACGCCCCGAGCTGGTCCGTCGTGCCCTCGACGATGATGGAGATGATGTTGAGGCCGCGCTCACGGTACGGGATCCCGATGCGGCCGATGATCGTCTCGCCAAACTCGCTCAGGATATCGTTCACCTTGGGAACCGCTGCCTTGCGGTTCTCGATCATGATGGCCACCACGCCGATACGACTTTCCACCGTACACCTCGCCGCTGGCGCCGAGCGCAGAACCCAAAAACAAAAACCCGGCATTCCTGGGGGAGGAATACCGGGCCATGACAGTCGTTAGCCAACCACCACGCCCTGCATCACATTCACCCTTAGGGGTCAGGACGAACCCTCGCCGCAGGCAATGCTTGCAGAGACCCGCCGCTGTCGGCGCAGTCCACTTTCAAGATACCGGAACCATAGCCTTTGCTCGCCGGGGGTGCAAGCCGGCGGCGAGCGCCGCGTCCGCTGGAGATGCGCTGGGCGCCGTGGGCTGGGCCTCTTGGAGATGCCCTGGGCCGCCAGCGCCGCGCCTGAGGCCAGGCGCCTCTCCAGCGCGCCGTTCGCCGCGGCGAAAGGCCGTCTCATGCAGCCCCGCGGGCCGGGGCCGCGGCGACGATTCGGCCGCCCGTGGGCGGCCTGCTCTTGCGCTCCAGGCGCTTGGTGTCGTGGCGGTGCTATGTTGGCGAGGTGAGCCGGGCGTCCCGTAACCCCGGCCGAGCAGACGTGGAGGAGGTGACCGCGATGCATGGGCAAACTTGTCTGGCCGTTGTCATTCTGGCCTGTTCGGTCGGAGTTTCCAGGGGCGCTCCGGTCGGCGTGGTTATCGATGATTTCTCGGCGCCGCAGCCGACGGCTTGGCAGATCAGCGGTTCGCCGGAGTACTACCGCGGGGGCTTCGGCGCCGCGGGGCTGACCTGTGAGCCGATGGCGGCCGACGGCTCGCCGGCGCTGCGGGCTGTCATCCGTATCCCCGTCGGCGCGGTGCCGGCGGCGATCTGGCTGACGCGCAAGCTCGATACGCTGCCGGGGCTGCAGCGCTGGGAGAAGCTCACGTTTCGCTTCAGGTTGAGCACGACCACGGGCCTGGCCGCGGAGCGCGGGCTGGTGTGCCGGTTGCGCACCAGTCAGACCACGTTTGTCGATCTGCCGTTTGCCGAAGCATCTCAGGTGCGGGCCGGAGAATGGCAGGACGCCATCGTGCGCCTGGACGCCTTCCCCAACCCGCGCAATCTCTACCAGAGCTACTTCGATCCCCTGGTCGAGCTGACCTTTCGCTTCGGGGCGGCCGAGGGCCAGGCCTTCGACGGCGAATTCCGCCTTGCCGCCCTGACCCTGCACCCCAAGGCCGCGGACGGTCCCTACGAAACGCAGCTCACAGCGCGAGTCCCCGGCGGGCTACGCCGCGCGCTGCTGGTCACGCATTCGGCGGCCAGCTTCTACTTTGCACGTGAGGTCCTGGAGACGCTGGGTGTGACCGTGGACCGGCGGCTTTTCCGCGGCCTGCATTTCCCGGTCTTCGAGTTTCCGGCCTCGCGTCAGGAGCTTTTCGGGTATGATCTGGTAGCCCTGGTCGATGTGGACCCCTACGTCCTGACGCGGCCGCAGCTCGAGTGGCTGTGCGACTACACGGCCAGCGGCGGCGGGTTGCTCTTTGTCGGGGGTCCGAACACGCTCGGCGAATCCAAGCTTTTCCCCGCGCCGTTGGCAGACCTGCTGCCGGTCAGGCTGGTGCCGGGCCGCACGCTGACGCCGGTCAACGCCAGCCCGGAGGCCGCGACCACGCACCCGATCCTGACCGGCGTGACGGCGCCACTGCCGCCGCTGCCCCAGGCGCAGGCCTTGACGCCGACCGCCGCGGCCACCGTTCTGCTGACCGCCGGGCCGGTGACGCCGGTAGGGTGGGGCCTGTATTCCGGCGGCGGCCGGGCTGATGGCAGCCTGGGTCGCAGCGACGAGGCGCACTCGGGACGGCGCAGCGCGCAACTGGAAACGCGCCAATTCTACGTGGACCCCAAGACCGGCAAGCCGACCTTCCTCACCCTCAAGCTGTTGCAGGGCGACTCGGATGGCTACTCCGGTGCGCGGGCCTATGTGGCCAAGCCTGGCGCGGAGTACCGCTTCGCCTTCTGGTGCAAGGGCGAGGTCCCGGAAGTCAAGGTGGGGGTAACCTGCTGGACTACGGCGGCGGCGCTGGCCGCAGACCGAGTGTCAGTGGAAACCTCACTCAAGCCTCTGCGGCCAAGCGCTGAATGGCAACGCCATGAAGGTAGTTTTACCCTGCCGACTACGGCGCAGCGGTTCGTTCTGGGGTTCGGTGTCAGTGGCTCTGCCGGGCGCTTTCCGCTGGGCTCCCGGCTGCTGGTCGATGACGTCGAGATGGCCGAGGCTGCCGCTGGCGGGAACCTGGCCGTCAACCCCGGCGCCGAAGAGGACCGCTCGGTGCCGGTCCTGACCGTAGGGCCAGGTGGGCAGGGCCGGGTGGCGGTGCTCAACGGTGTTCCTGGCCCCGACGGCTTCTTCGGCAGCGGCGCCTACCGCACTCTCCTGGCGCGCACCTGCCAGTGGCTGGTCGGCCAGGAGCCCACGGCGCAAGGGCTGGCCGGTTACACGCCGGTCGCCGCCGAGTTCCCGCCCGCGGCGCCGCTGGAGCGCGAGCGCTTCTTTCCGATCATCTCCTGGCTTGGTACCGAGGGGGGCGGACACCTGCTGGACGAACGGGCTTTGCGCGAGCGCGTCGACGAGCTCTGGGAGCATGGCTTCAACACCATCGCCTTCGGCGGACTGCGCCAGCTCGCCAGCACGCCGTGGGGCCAGCGGGAACGGCTGCTGGACTACGCCGCCCGTTACGCCCAGTCCCGCGGCCTGGCGCTGATCTTCGAATACGATCGCCTCACCGATCTCAACCCCGAGCGCCCGCCGACGCTGTGCGTTTTCGCTCCCGGCTACCGCGAGGCGCTGGCCCAGCGCATCCTGCCCAGGTTCGAGGCGGGTCGTCGCTATGAACGTGCCCTGACCATCAAGGTCGTCGACGAACCCACGGCCAGCGATGCCACGCTGGACTACTGCGAACTCTGCAAGGCCGAATTCCAGCAGCGCTTTGGCCAGCCCCTGCGCCGCCGCGCCGAGATCCCGGCCGAAGACCGCGAGGGCCACCGTCAGCTCAGCCAGTTCATCAGCGACTACGTGGCCACGGGCTACCAGGCCATCCGCCAGACCGCCGACGGCGCTAAACTGCCCTTCGGACTGCTGCTGACCTACATGTCGTCCGGCTACGGCTATGGCGACTCCCGCCGCACCCTCGAGGACGTGCTGAACTGGTCGCGAGCGGTGGACTGCATCGACTTCGATGTCTACCCCTACTTCTACCCAACCTCGCAGAATGTCCGTATGCTGCAGGCGCACTTCTGCTTTGGGGTGCAACGCGCCGTGGCTACGCACCTGAACCAGCCCGCCGGTTTCTACGTGGAGTTGGACGACCGCAACTACCCCTTCCAAGTCAACCCGGTGGAGGCCAGTGCCGAGTGCGCCTGGACCGCGGTCGCCCAGGGCTGCCAGTACCTGAATTCGTTCATCCATAATGCCTTTGGAACGGGCACCGACGCCCGGCCCGAGCGTTGGGATGCCCTCGGCCGGGAGCTGGTGCAGATCCGCGCGGCCGGGCCGGACTTGCGGCGCGTCCGCAAGGCTCCCGCCGAGCTGGCGCTCTACTTCCCCTACGCGCAGTGGCTGAGCGGCGGCAAGCCCTTCGCCCCGCACTACACCTACCAGCTTCTGCTGCGCGCCTTTGGCGAGTGCGATGTGGTCCACGAGCAGATCATGCTGGAGCGTGCCGGGCTGGGCCCGGTCAAGGCGCTGGTGATCGTCGGTACCGACCTCATCCCCGAGGCGGCAACCACGCTCCTGCGCGCCTTCCTGGACGGCGGTGGCCTGATTCTCGGCGACGAGACCGCCACCCTGCCTGCCACCCTCGCCGACCACCCCCGCGTGGTGCGTCTGGCTGGCAACTTGGAGCAGCGCTTCCGCGCTGCGGCCGAGGCGCCCGACCCGGCCGCTCGCGCCGCCCTGCTGGCGCAGGTGCGCGCCGTCCTGGACCAGGCCGGCCTGACTGCCCAGGCCCGCGCCGACCAGGACGAGGTCGAGACCAGCGTACTCAACGGCGACGGCCTGCGCCTGTTGGTGACCGTCAACCACGCCGCCACCCCGGTCGAAACGGCCATCCGCCTCCGCGGTCGCGCCGAACCCCTGCGCCTCTCGCTGCCGGCACGCAACGGCCGCCTCACCCGCCTCTGAACGGCACGGAGGAGGCCAGCGATTGCCGTGGCTGACCACAGCGGTTACATTGTATGACAAATAGATACAGAGCATGCAACTGCTAACGGAGATTCCCGATGAGTGTAGCGGTTTCTGTCCGCTTGTCAGAGCGCCTGGCCGCAGAACTTGGCGAGGTCGCTAGCGCCACCGAGCGATCGCGGTCTTTTGTGATCCAGAAGGCCCTCGAAGCGTACTTGGAGGAGCAGGCGGATCTGCAGATCGCGCTTGACCGCCTCAACGATCCGGCCGACGCGGTCATTTCCCTTGAAGCCATGAGGTCGGAACTTGGCCTCTAGGATCGCCTTCAAGAAGTCGGTGGCCCGCGACCTGAAGAGACTGGGTAAGGCCGAGGCTGACCGGGTGCTGACCAGGCTGGCCTCCGAGCTGCCGCAAAACGGCGAGGCATGCCCTGAACTGAAGGGGAAGTTCGCTGTACTGCGGAAGCTCCGCTTGGGTGACTACCGGGTCGTCTTCGCCATCGTCGGCGACTCGGTACTCGTCACGCGAATCGGCCATCGCCGGGAGGTCTACAGGGGCTGAGTGCTCGTACGCAGCGGACGTAGACGTGTGCGGAGCAACGGGATGAAGACCCTGCGCGCAATTCTCGCCGCTTGCATGCTCGCGACGGCGTCGTATGTCGGCCATGGCGCTGCGGTACCGTCGCAGGTCGACCCAGGCGTTACCCCCTGGCTGCCTACGACGGCCACGTGTAGGGCGCGATGACGTTCCGCAGCATGGGGAAGTGCTTGCGGTTCAGCGTGACCAGGGGCAACTGCCGCAGGAGGGAGGTCGCGGCGAGGATGGCATCGACGAGGTCGGTGCCGTGGCTGGGACCGTACGTGGCGCGCAGGTCGCCGCCGACTTCGCAGATTGAGCTGTCCGCCGCGATGATGTCGAAGCCGGTGGTGAACTCACGCAGGGCCACGCGCTCAGTCTCGCCCCGGGCTCCGGCATGCAGTTCGGCCACGGTCAGTGCCGAGATGCTCATGTCTCCAGCGGTCATCTCAAGGTACTCGACCGCTTTCGGCACCCCGCGCAGGTAGTCGATGAGTACGTTGGTATCAAGCAGCACGCCGCTCATCGGCTGAGCCGCCGTTCAAGTTCGCTACGAACGGCGCGAAATTCCGCTAAGTCGCGGTCGCGCCACAGGCCGCGGCAGGCCTGCAGGCGATCTTGCCGCGAGGTCGCCGCAGTGCGAGCCAGATAGTCGTCCAGCGCTTCGCGGATCAACGCGCTCCGCCGCTGGCCTGAGCGCTCCGACAAGGAGCGCAGTTTGGACTGCTCATCTTCCGTGAGGTAGATCTGGGTTCTGACCATACAGGCCTCCTCGATGATGTATAAATGCAATGTATAGCCACATCGACCCACTGTCGACGTCCGTAGTCGCGGCAGGCGGGATCGGGTTTGACGGGTCGGACCTGCTCCTCTATGTTCGCCTTGCACCAGGACCCATACCAAGCAAGGCCGCCACGCCCATGAGCCAGAACCAACTTCTCCCCGATGACCCTCTGCTTCCCGTCCCGCCGCTGCTTGCCCCCGGGCCCGAGTACCAGACCCCGGCGCGTCAGTTCCAGGGCATTCCCGGGATCGAGGTCACGGCTGGAGGTCGGCTGTGGGCGACCTGGTACACCGGCGGGGTCAACGAGGGCCCGGAGAACTTCGTGGTGCTGGTGACCAGCGCGGACAGAGGGCAGACGTGGAGCGAGCCGGTGCTGGTGATCGATCCGCCGGGGGCGCATGTTCGTGCTTACGATCCGGCGATCTGGACGGACCCGCTCGGGCGGCTCTGGCTGTTCTGGAGCCAATGCCTCAGCCCCAAGGATGGCCAGATCTCCGATGGCGTCAACGGCGTCTGGGGCCTGTATACCGAGGACCCCGAGAGCGCTGCACCCACCTGGTCGGCGCCGTTGCGGCTGGCGCCCGGCGTGATGATGAATAAGCCCTTCGTGCTGTCCACCGGCGAGTGGGGCTATCCGACCGCGGTGTGGAATGACCTGATCGTGAAGTCGCCAGACGGGGTTCGGGAGCACTGCCGCTCGAACCTCACCGTCTCGACCGACCAGGGGCGCACCTACGAGCGCCGCGGCGGCGCCGATGTCCCCAGACGCTGCTTTGATGAGCACCACATCGTGGAACTCAGGGATGGCCGCCTGTGGTGCCTGGTGCGGACCAACTACGGCATCGGGCAGAGCTTCTCCTGCGACCGCGGGCGGACCTGGACGCCGGGTGAGGACTCCGGGATCGGCGGGCCCAACACGCGCTTCTTCATCCGCCGCCTGCAATCGGGCCGGTTGCTGCTGGTCAATCACTGGTTCACCGACGAGGAGAAGGCGAGCCGCAGCCGTCAGCCGGACGCCTGGTTGCCGCGGCGCCGGCTGGCTGCCTGGCTGTCGGACGATGAGGGGACGTCCTGGCATGGCGGCCTCATGCTGGACGAACGGCCCGCGGTCTCGTACCCCGATGGCGTGCAGGACCACGAGGGCACGATCTGGATCATCTACGACCACGAACGCCACAGCGCCGGCGATATCCTCTTCGCCCGCTTTCGCGAAGAGGATATCGAGGCGGGGCGCTGCGTCTCGGCCGTGGCGGTCCTGCGCTGCCTGATCAACCGCACTGGCGGCGTCAGGGCCGCCCAGGCCTGAGGACTTTCAGAACCAACTTGACTTCAGCGACCACGCCTGCAGGCCAGTCACGCGGGTCGGCGCGGCGCGGCTGAAGAGCTCGATGCCACGCTTTGCCTCGGGCGGCGTCACCCCAATGGGCAGATAGACGCGACCCCCGTTGGCGTAGATCTCGAGCGAGGTGCGGTCGGCGATGATCTCGAGCCGTATCTGGTCGCCTTCGGGCTTCAGTGTCGCACTCCGGCCACCGCACTCGAGGCGTTGCGCCTGGGCGTCGTAGGTGATCGGGATGCCGCGCACGGTGAGACCGCAGGCCGTCGCCTTGTTCAGGGCGAACTCCACCCGGAGGTGGAACGCCTCACCCTCGATGCCGGCCAGGGGGGTCTCGCCGACGGGAATCGCCCGGGCGGGCAATTCCACGCTGCGGTCGTGCAGACGGCTGATCTCGGGCACCGGCAGGGCGTGAAGCCGCAGGCCCTCGTCGGTCTGGCGCAGGGTAAGATCGACCGGGAAGGTCATCATCTGGTTGAACGGCATGCCGGGCAGGTTCACCGTGCCCCAGCCGATGAGCACGCGGCGACCGTCGGGCGCGTCGTTGTACGTCTGCGAGGCGTAGAAGCAGTTGCCCTGGTGCATGGGGAATGGTCCCGACTCGGCGGTGAAGGTCTTGCCGTCAAACCGTCCGACCAGGTAGGCCCCGGTGCCGCCGTAGAAGATCCAGCGCCTCTCGCCGGGCCTGCCCTCCACCGGAATCTCAAAGAACTCCGGGCACTCGCTGCAGCCGGGGATGGTGACGGTGCATAGGCGCTCCCAGCGCTTGAGGTCGGGCGAGGAGAACAGCCCGTAGTCGTTCCGCTCGAGGAAGAGCGCCATGATCCAGCAGCGTCCGGGCGCGTACCAGAGGACCTTCGGATCACGGTTGCCGCCGCTGACTTGGGGCAATACCGGATTCCCGGCGTAGGTGGTCCAGGAGCGCCCGCGGTCCTGGCTGTAGGATAGGCATTGCACCGTCGGGTTGCCCGCGGCCGTGTAGATGCACACCATGGCCTTTTCGGTACCGGTCTGGAAGCCGGCCGTGTTGCCGACGTCGACCACAGCCGAACCCGAGAAGCAGGGCCCCCGTGCGTCCGGATACAGGGCCACGGGCAGCTCCTGCCAGTGTACCAGGTCGGGACTCAGCGCGTGGCCCCAGTGCATGTTGTCCCAGCGGGTACTGTACGGATTGTGCTGGTAGAACAGGTGCCACTCGCCAGCGTAGTACACCAGGCCGTTGGGGTCGTTGTTCCAGCCCCGGCGCGTGGTGAAGTGCAGCAGCGGCCGCAGGCGTTCTCGGTAGAGGTCCGCGGCACCCTTGATCTCGTCGCCCTGCTCCATGGCGGCGAGGGCGCCCGACCCCTCCGGCAGGCGCTCGACCTGCAGGCAAAGGGTCTTGCCGCGGAAGGGCATCAGATCCATGAATACCCAGTAGTCGGGCGCGGCGTCGGCCAACGGCACCACGACATCGCGCACGACCTTTTCGTCGACGACCAGGCGCAGTCGCCGCTTCGGGGCTCCGTCCTTGATGGGTAGATTGAGGTAGCGCCGTTCCGCCACGATCTCGCGCTGCTGGTCGAGGAGTACGGGCAGCCTTTGCTCGGTCTGGATGATGTGGTCGAGGGTGATGTGGCCCCAGCCGCCCGTGGCGCGATCCACGATCTGCAGGGTCGCGGTCTTACCGGCAAACTCGGCGACCGACCACTGCTCCCAGTCCAGCCGTTCACTGCCGCCGGGCTTGTCGTTGGGCCCGGTGGCCGTACGTACGACCGCACCGTCCACCAGCAGGTTGATGCAGGCCTCCCCCGGGTACTTGCCGCCGCCGATCAGGAACTGGATATAGCGCCGCTCGATCACAAACGGCGGCGAGGTGAGCTGGCCGATGCCGGCGTCCGCGCCCAGGTAGCTGTTCACCAGGCCGTCGCCCAGAAAGCCGGTAACGTCCATCTGCCCCGGGAGCGTGCCGCGGGCCGGGCCGGTGCCGAATGCCGTCCCCTCTACCGTCCAGCCCTCGCCGTAGCTATCGCCATCGAAGTCGAAGGCCAACGGACGTCCGTCCGGGCTGCGGAACCAGCCCAGCACGTCGACGCCCCACTTGCGGTCCAGGTAGCCGAGGACCTGCTGCTGCTCGGCGTAGGAGAGTCCCCGGTCGAACGCCAGGATCTCGGCGACCTCGCCGTCGAGGAACTCGCCCGCCGTCGCCAGCTTGCGGCCGACCGTGATGCCGCCAGCGCCCAGGCGCAGGGCGGCGGGAGCCGTCGTCGCCCCCAAGCGGCGGATGCCGTTGTCGCAGAGGCGCACGTTTTGCGGCCGTGCCGTGTCGATGTCAAGGCAGGTCAGGCGCCAGACATTGGGCTCGAAAGGCACCAGTTGGTGGCAGTCGTTGCCCTCGCCGTTGAAGCCGTAGGATTCGCCGACGGCCAACAGCGCCGCCCGGCTGTTGCCCTGCAGCGGCGAGGCCGCCTGCTCGAACACGGACTGGATTCCCGCTCGGCGCGGCCGCCACAGCGCCACGAGGGTGTAGGCCCGGCAGCCCTCCGGCAGCGCTGCCGACCCAGTGAGAAATTGCGTGGTACCATCGAAAGCGATCGGCGCGAGCCCGTTCGGCGCCGCCGGGCTCAAGGTGGGTCGCGCCCCCGCGTCAGGCTGACCGACATGGTGCTCGTGGCCGGACTTGTCGCGCCACAGGCGGATGCCCTGCGCCTCGGCCACCAGCGTCGTGCGGTCGGCCGCATCCAGCCAGAGCACCAGCCCGGGGACTTGCCCGGGGCCGACGGCTGGCGCTCCCGTGGCGGCCTCGCCCGCAACCAGCGAGGCCAGCATCAAACCCGTCGTCAGGCACCTGGCCATCGTCTCTCTCCATGACCGGTCATCACGGTCCGCTGTCGCCGCCGTCTTGCTCAGTGCCGTTCCCACGTAACATACTGATTACTATTAGTTTGCGGCGTATATGTACGGATTCATGACGTCTTAAAAGCGTTTTCCGATACACGAATAACCTGCTAACGGTTCCATACCCGCCACGCCTCCTGCTGCTCCCGCTTGGGCGCCTGCAGCGCGTAGGTCGGATTGCCCTCGGCGATGGTCGGCGCATCCGCGAAAGGCGTCA
>CAIZKT010000570.1:0-26200 GCA_903933565.1 uncultured Victivallales bacterium
ACCGACCGCTCCTGCATCGCATCGAGCATCGCCGCCTGCGTCTTCGGCGGCGTCCGGTTGATCTCGTCCGCGAGCACCACGTTCGAAAACAGCGGGCCCGGCAAAAACTTGAACTCCTTCATCCCCGTCGAAGCGTCCGTGTAGATAACCTCGGTGCCCGTGATGTCGCTCGGCATCAGATCCGGCGTAAACTGGATGCGCTTAAAGCTCAGGTCCATCACGCGGCTGACCGTGCTGATGAGCAGCGTTTTGGCAACGCCCGGCACACCGACCAGCAAGGCGTGGCCGCGGCTGAAGACCGCGATCAGAACTTCGTCGATGACGCTCTGCTGCCCGATGATCACGTGGCCGAGCTGCGACTTCATGCGCCCACACAGGCCATACATCTCCTGAATCATCGCCGCGTCACCCTGCGTGGGCTCCGGCGCGCATGCCCCTTGATCTGCCATATTATCTGCCCCCAAAATCCGTCTTAGATAACGGTGTCACTAGGTATAACATAAGTGGAGCGGAGGTGCCATACGAAAAGGGGCGGTGATCGACATAATCGGGCGCTGACCGGGCATCCGCCCCTGTCGAAAATACCGCTTGCCCCATTCGCTTCCGTGTGAAAAACTATGCGCTAAGTTTGATTAGAAGGGCTCCTCAATGAAAAACCAACCTGCCTCGCCTGCTGCCCCTGCGCCCCGCCTCGCCTCTATCGACGCCTACCGCGGCTTTGTCATGCTGCTGATGATGGGGGAGGTGCTGGCTTTCCGAAGCGTGGCGGGCGCGCTGCCGGAGAGCGGCTTCTGGAAGTTTCTGGCGCACCACCAGTCCCATGTCGAGTGGATCGGCTGTTCGCTGCACGACATGATCCAGCCCTCGTTTTCGTTTCTCGTCGGAGCGGCGCTGCCGTTCTCGCTCGCGCGGCGTGCGGCGGCGGGTCAGCCGCAGTGGCGGCTCACGCTGCACGCCTTCGCGCGCGCCATGATCCTCGTCCTGCTCGGCGTGTTTCTCCGCTCGACCGGGTCCGACTACACCCGCTGGACATTCGAGGACACGCTCTCGCAGATCGGCCTCGGCTACGGCTTTCTCTACCTGCTCGGCCTGCGCTCCGCCCGCGTGCAGGGCCTGGCGCTGGCGCTCATTCTCTCCGGGTACTGGCTCCTCTTCGCGCTCTATCCGCTGCCGGGAGCGGCCTTCGACTGGGCGGCGGCAGGCGCGCGGCCGGAAGCCATGCTCCACGGCTTCGCCGCACACTGGAGCCTCAACACCAACCCCGCCGCCGCCTTTGACCGCTGGCTCCTGAACCTCTTTCCGCCGGAGCACTGGTTCAAAAACAATGCGGCGGGCTACTGCACTCTGAGCTTCATCCCCACGCTCGGAACGATGCTCTTCGGGCTGCTCGCCGGAGGCGTTCTGCGCAGCGGCCGCACGCCGTCGGCGAAAATCCGGTGGTTCCTCATCGCCGGGCTCGCCTCGCTCGCAGCTGGCTGGCTCGCAGGAGCAACAGGCCTCTGTCCGGTCGTCAAAAAGATCTGGACCCCGAGCTGGGCGCTCTTCAGCGGCGGGTGGAGCTTCCTCTTCCTCGCGGGCTTCTACCAGGTCATGGACGTGTGGAACCGCCGTTCCTGGGCCTTCGCGCTGACCGTGGTCGGCATGAACTCCATTGCCGCGTACCTGATCGCCCACCTGTGGGCGGGGTTCATCGAGCGGGCGCTGCCGCGCCACTTCGGGCGAGCCTGGTGCACCTTTGCAGGCGCGCCTTACGAGCACCTGATCTTCGGCGCCGGCGTGCTGCTGACCGAGTGGCTCATCCTCTGGTGGATGCAGCGAAACAGGATCTTCCTGCGGGTCTAGGCGTTTCAGCGCTCACGGCGGCTCACGCCGGAAGAAGGTCAGAACGTCTTGCCAAAATCGCGCACCTGCGGGATCGCCACGCCGCCGGGCATATCCATGCGCGGACGTTTGTCGAGGCTCTCCTTGCCCTTGCGGAGCGCGGCCAGCATCGCCACGTAAACGCTGTTTCGAGTGGAGTCGATCACCGGCGAGCGCTTGCCGTTCTTCGTCCCTTCAAGCCCCAGCCCTCCAGCCGGCTTCACCAGATGCGCGTTCAACAGCCGGCTGTTCTCGGGCCGCGTGAGATTGACCCACATCATTTTCCGGCTTTGCGCATCTTCGGAAAGGCTGCCGTGACACGATGCGCACTGAGCTTTGAGCAAGCCCTCGAGCTCGGCCAGCCACGGCTCGGGCTGCGGCTGAACGCGCCTGTTGTCCGGCACAAAATTCCAAGTGTCACGTCCGCCCATCGTGTATGTCCGCGACATATCGTAAGTCGAGTAGTACTGCACGTTGGCGTCGACCCACGCGTAAATGCGGCGGCGGCTCTCGCCGTCCATCTCTACGCCGTGGTGCTTGTCCTCGACGAACTGTGTGAGGCGGCTCGCCATGGTCCCCGTTTTGAGGGCGGGGAAAGCGCCCGTCGGCCCGGGATTGATATAATAATAAGCAACCATCCGGCGGTCGATCAGCGTATCGTAAGACATGTTGAAAAAGCGGGTTTTGTCGCCGCTCAAGTCCGCGCGTCCAGCAGGAGACGTCCCGGAGTGGCACCGCACGCAGTAGCGGTCGAACACCGGCTGCACGTGACGCACATAGTCGACCGGGCCCGCGCCCCACGGCGGCGGCGTGATCGCGCTCGGAGGAAGGCCCGACCGGACGTCGCTCTTGGCGGCGGCCGGCGGCGCGCTCATGCGCGGCTCGTGACACCCCACGCAGGACACTCGCTCGCCCGTGGTGATCTGCGTCACCGACCCCATGCGGATGCACCTATGACGAGTCTCTTCACCAGCAGTCGGAACGGCGTACGTCCCGGGAGCGCGCTCCGGGCGGGCGGCGGCTTCACGTTGCTGGAGGTGATCATAGCTGCGGCGGTTCTGGCGTTGGCGGTGGTCATGAGTGTCGGGATCATGGGTGGGGCGCGGGCGCGGATCCTGCGGGCCGAGTCGCGTTGGGGGCGGCAGCATCTGCTCTCGCAAGCCGCCGAGATCTACCTTCTGGGGGGGGCCAACGCCGAGTTGCCGTCCGGCTTGTTACCGGAGGGTTTTTCCAGCACCTGCACCCTGGCTCCTGTCGACGATCTGAGCGAAGAGGACATGGAACCTCAGCAGGGCTGGATACTGGGCCGCTTCCACGTCTGCGTTTACGACGCGGCGGGCGATCTCATGGCCGAGTGTCGGGTGGAGAAACTGGTGCGTGAGGAGGACTGTGAATAGGCCTCCTCGCATCCGCCGCCGGAGTTGCCAGACGTCGGCCACGGCGTGCCGCCGGGGGGCGGCGCGCTTTACCTTGCTCGAGGTGATCATCGCGATCACCCTGCTTCTGCTGATCGTGGTGGCGCTGGTGAGTTTTGGTCGCGAGATGGCCCGCAGTTGGGAGAAGCTGCGCGGTGAACACGCTCGTTTCAGGGCCTTGTTGACCTTGGACCGCGCCTTGGACGGTCTGCTCAGCAACGCGGTGCCGTTCACCTGGCCGAACGAAGACGGCGAAGCGGTTCCCTTCTTTGTGGGAGAAGCGGCGTATCTCCGTCTGGTGAGTCTGCATCCGGTCACCCAGGTGGACGAGGGGGCGTTGCGTTTTGCCGAGGTGTTTGTGCGTGACGGCTTCCTGGAGGTGGCCTACACGGTCCGGCCCTACCGCGGCGCGGTGGAGGACAGTGAGCAGGTCCGCACCACGGTACTGGCGTCCGGGGTGGAGCGGGTGGAGTTCGCTTACGCCGACTGGAGCGGCGACGAGTCCGGCGACTGGGGGAACCGGCTGTTGTGGACGGACGAGTGGGAGGCCGAGCGCAGTGAGCTTCCTCTGGCGGTGATGGTGACGGTACGGTGGGAGGATGGGCGGGTTGAGTCGTGGCTGCGGCGTCTGGCATCAGGGTATCGGGAGCGCTGGGGCAAATGGGAACCCGCCAAGAAGCAGGACTAGGCCGGCTGCCGGGAGGTGTTCGGGGCGGTTACCGCCGGCGGGCGCCCGCGTCGGCGCGCGGCATGGCGCTGGTGGTGGTCATGGGGACGGCGGCCATCGCCGCGGTCATGGCCGCGCACGTCATGCTGTTGAGTGAGACGGTGGCGCGCGAGTCGGCGGTGGCGGCTGAGCGTCAGGCCCTGCGTTACGCGGCGGAATCGGCGGCTGACCGCGCCTTCTGGCGGCATCTCGTCGACCGGCGGCTCTATGCGGACCGCACGCTCGGGGTGCCGTCCGCCGAGCGCGAGGCGAAACAGGCCGAGGCCTGGATGATGGATGGGCGCCCGCACCGCATCGAGGGCACGACCTGTACGGTCCGTCTGTACGACGCGCTCCAGGGCATCAGCTTCGCGGGCAATCAACCCGGCCAGGAACTGCGCGAGCAGGGCGATCCCGAAGACAATGAACAGCGCGAGGCGATAGACACCTTCCTGGACATCGTGGCCGACTATGTGGACCCCGACGATCAGACGCACCTGCGGGGGATGGAGCGGGGTGGGTACGAGGCGGAGGGCTGGCCGGGCCTGCCGCGCGATGCGCCGCTGCAATTCCGGGAGGAGATTTACTGGTTGCCGGGGTGGCGCGAGGTCCTCTACGGTCCCGTGCAGATCATCCCGCCGCCTGGCATCAACACCGCGCCACGACAGGGCGCTGCCTCCAAGCCGCCTTTTTTCTCCAGTGCGCCCGCACTCATTCAGCGGGTGTTACGCTGTTCCGATGCTGAGCGTGAGCTGATCCTGGCGGCGCGCGCGGCCTGTGTGCAGGACGGTATGACTCTGGACGTATCGCTGAATGATCCCGAGCTGCTGGGGCGCATTCGCAGCAGCTTTTCGCTGACCGAGTCGGTGGCGGTTTCCGTGGTGGTGGACGCGGTCTCGGCCTCTGGTATCGCGGGGCGTCTGAGCGTCACCCGCATCAGCGATCTCAGTCGTCCGGACGCCTACAGCGACAGCGCCCGCCAGGCATGGGCCTTGTGGTGCCGCCAATGGGAGTGACGGCAGCGCTTGCCGTGGCCTGGCTGAGTCCTGTCCGGTGGAGCGGCCGTGGCGGCCGAATGTCGGGTTGGGTGGCTTGCGTTGGGGCGCCTGGACGATACGTTTGCCTGGGTTGCGGGTGGGCTGGGTCTGCACGGCGATACCTCTGGGCCGCAGCGCCCCGTGCGCGGGCCTGGTCGGCGTGGTGTACGGGTCGGAGTGCTATGGTGTTTTTTGACGGACTGCAGCGGCTGGGTTGCAGCGCCCTACGCCGCCTTGGCCACGTGGGGCGCATGGGGTTGTTTCTGGTCAACGCCCTGGCCTGTGCGCTGACTCCACCCTGGAAGTCGCGGCTTTTCCTGCGTCGGCTGCACTTCATCGGGGCGCAATCGGCGCCGCTCGTCCTGCTGACCGGCGCCTTCACGGGGATGGTCCTGTCGCTGCAGGGTTTCTATGCTTTGAACCGATTTGGTTCCGACGCCTTTCTCGGTCCGTTGGTGGCCATGTCACTGGTTCGTGAGCTTGGACCGGTGCTGTCGGCGCTGATGGTGACCGGCCGGGCGGGCTCGGCGATCACCGCCGAGATCGGGATCATGCGCATCGGCGAGCAACTGGATGCCATGGAGTTGATGGGGCTCAACCCGTTTCGCTACGTGGTTGTGCCGAACCTGCTTGCCGCATTGGTGGCGATGCCTCTGCTCACCGGCATGTTCGATGTGGCCGGCATCTGGGGCGGTTACCTGATCGGCGTCCACACCCTCGGGCTCAATGGCGGGACTTACCTGGCGGAGATCGCCCAGCACCTGCAATGGCGCGACATCCTGGGGGGCGTCTGGAAATCTCTGACCTTCGGCGCGATCATCTGCTGGGTC
Source organism: uncultured Victivallales bacterium (assembly GCA_903933565.1). Taxonomy (GTDB): domain Bacteria; phylum Verrucomicrobiota; class Lentisphaeria; order Oligosphaerales; family JAFGRS01; genus CAILUI01. Next base: position 5,849 of record CAIZKT010000570.1, read on the forward strand.
AGTTGCTATAAGGGCTACCACGCGGGTTTCGGCGCCGAGGGAGTCAGCCGGGCCACGACTCAGGCTGTCGTCTTGTCGTCCGTTCTGATCCTGGTCTGGGATTATTTTATGACCGCAGCCCTGTTTTGATGAACCCCCATGATTCGTGTCTCTGATGTACACAAAGAGTTTGACGGTGTGACCGTGCTGGACGGCGTCTCGATCGCGGTTCCGCCGGGGCAGTTCATTGCCCTCATCGGCCGCAGCGGCCATGGCAAGAGCGTGCTGCTGCGGCACCTGGCCGGCATGCTGCATCCTGATCGTGGGCAGGTGCTGGTGGATGGGCATGACCTGGCGACGCTGAGTCTGCATGAGTTGCGGCGGTTGCGGCGCCGGTTTGGCTTCGTGTTCCAGGGCGGGGCGCTGTTCGATTCCATGACGGTATTCGACAATGTGGCCTTTCCGCTACGGGAGTGCCTGCGGCTGCCTGAGGCCGTCGTGCGGGAGCGGGCTCTGGCGGCCTTGGACCAGGTCGGCCTGAGCGGTTCCGAGGCCAAGATGCCGGCGCAGATCAGTGGTGGCATGGGCAAGCGGGCGGCGCTGGCGCGGGCGCTGGTGCTACAGCCGCAGATTCTCTTTTTTGATGAACCGACCACGGGGTTGGACCCGATCACGGCGCAGTCGATTCTTGACCTGATCTCGCGGTGTCACCGGGCCCTGGGCTTTACGGGCGTGATCGTCAGCCACCAGATTCCGCGGGTTTTCGACATCGTGCAGCAGGTCGTCGTTCTGCATCGTGGGCGCCTTCGTTTCAGCGGAACGCCCGAGCAACTCCGGGAGTCCAAGGACGAGGTTGTCCTGGGCCTGTTGGGGGCCGACGATGTGCCGCTTACCGACGCCGCCGGGGCCAGAAGATAAGGAGAGCGCAGGGTGATTAACCGTCGCGGTGTGGAGATCATGGTGGGAGTCTTTGTCTTGGCTGGCGTGGCCGCCCTGGCGCACCTGTCCGTTGGGTTGGCGCGGCGTGAAGCGGTGCGTGGCAAGGGCTACCACGTCAAGGCGGTGTTCAGCGATCTTGGCGGGCTGCGCGCCGGTGCGGCCGTGAGCGTGGCGGGGGTCGATGTGGGCAGCGTTACCCGCATCGCTCTGAAGGATTACCAGGGCGAAGTCAGCCTTTACATCGATGCGCGGGTGAAGCTTCAGGTCGACTCCATCGCCTCGATCCGCACGCGGGGCCTGATCGGCGAGAAGTTCATCGCCATCAGTCCGGGGGGCGATGCGGAGATGTTGTCAGAGGGCAGTTCGATCCTTGAGACGGAACCCGCGGTCGACATTGAGCAGTTGATCTCGAAGTTTGTTTTCGGTAAGAAGGACTGAGTCGAAGGGTCTTGCGTGGGAGTCGTGACGATGATGGTGAGACGAATTGCAGGGGGCGCGGTGGTAGCGGGAATGGTCTGGCTGTCGGGCTGCGCCCTGGCGGCGGAGGGAGTTGGAGACGCGGCGCTGGCAAAGGCGCAGATCCAGGACACCTCGCGGAAGGTGATTGCGCTGTTCAAGAATCCTGCTCTGACCAAGCTGGAGAACCGCGATGCGCTGGTGAGTGAGTTGCGGGCCGTCCTCGATGAGCGTTTCGATTGGCCGACGATTGGTCGCTGGGTTTTGGCCACCAACCGGTCCCTGTTCAGCGACGCGCAGATCGACGAATTCGCCAAGCTTTTTGCGGACTACGCCGTGCTCTACTACCTGACGCAGATCAAACAGAACGTCACGGGAGACGATCCGGCGCTGGTGGACCAGGTGCGCATCGAGTACCGCGATGGCAAGCTCCGAGACGACGGCAGCCTGACCATCGATGTTCTGTTCACCTCTCCGAAAGGGGCTCAGGTCGTGACGGGATACACGTTGGTCTACGAGAAGGGCGGCGCCTCCTGGCGCGTGCGCAACTTCAGCGTGGAAGGCGTAAGTATCGTGCGCAACTGGCGCACCGAACTGGCGCCCATCAGGTCTCGGGAGAAGATTCTAGCTTTATTGAATGGCAAAGTCGCTGAACTGCGAGCGGCCCTGGCGGCGCCCGCGGTGAAACAACCGGGAGACGGTGGATGAACACAGGGATGCGTGTGGGTGCGAGGTTTTCCACGGTGGCGGCGTGGGCCGCTGTACTGGCGCTGACGATCTCCCTCGGTGCGAGGGCCCAGGAAGAGAGTGTGGCGGGACTGGACGACGAGAGTTCGACGGCAACGGTACGCGACCCCCTCAAGCTACTGAACCAAGGGGTGTATTCGGTCAACGACAGGCTGTACTTCTGGGTGCTGAAGCCGGTGGCCCGGGGCTATGCCTGGGCCATCCCACGCCCGGCGCGGCAAGGGATCCGGAACATCTTCACCAACCTGGGCATGCCGCGCCGGGGGGTCAACTGCCTGCTGCAGGGGAAGCCCAAAGGCGCGGCGACCGAGGTCGGGCGCTTTGTCGTCAACACCACCGTCGGCTGCCTCGGGTTCATGGACTTTGCCGATCAGCGCTGTGGGTTGCAGGCCTATGATGAGGACTTCGGGCAGACGCTTGGCCGTTACGGCGTCGGCTATGGGTTCTTCCTGAATCTGCCCCTGTTTGGCCCCTCCAACCCTCGCGATGCCGTAGGGCTGGTCGCGGACGCCTTCCTGGATCCCCTGACCTATCTTGTGGAGAGCCTGCCGGCGCGCCTCGGCATCGCCTTTGGCAGCGAGGTCAACGGCACCTCGCTGCGTCCCGGTGAGTACGAGAAGAGCAAGGAAACCGCGCTCAATCACTACGTCTTCCTGCGCGAAGCCTACACCCAGCACCGGACCGAACAGATTCGGCGCTGAGGGCCACGGTCCAGGCCGGGCGGCAGCGGGTCCACCGGCTCCAAGACGGTGGGGGCCGGAGTGATTCCTTCGCAGCTTCTGAGGCATTACGGCCGTGCCCGGGGCGGGCTGGCAAATGCGAGGCTGCCGCGCTACGTTGTAGCCTTTGATGTCGCGGTTTTCCCTGGCCTAGTTTTGACCGTGCGCGGCGTGCTCCACGGACCGACATGACGACGTTTACCGGAACCTCTTCCATCGCTTTGACGTGGACCCCGGCGGGCCTGTGCCGTGGGGTGCGGGTGGAGCGTGTCCGGGACCGCGGTCGGGTCATGCAGTGGTGGGAGGCGCAGAAGGGCGCCGACCGCAGCATCGCCGAGACACTCGCCGAGGGGCGACGTGCGCTGGATCCCACGGGCGCCGTGGTCGTGGTTGCCGGCGGGGATGACAGTACGTGCGGTTGCTTCGATCTCGACATGCCCGCCCTGCGTCCGGAGGAACTGCGCAGCGCGCTCACTTTCGAGGTCCGGCGTTGTGCGCCGGTTGCCGATGAGAAGTTGACCTGGGCGTACCGGGTTCTGCCTGGCGCGCCGGGACCCCGGCTCCGGATCCGTCTGTACTACGTGCGGCAGACCGTTTGGGAGCACTGGCTCAACGACGTCAGCGCTCTGACGCACGGGCTGGATATGGTCATTCCTCCGTCGGCGGCTCTCGACCCCGTGCTCGCCGGCGAGTCGGTCTGTCTCGGGAGCGAGGGTTGCCGGTTCTTTTTTGATTCCGGCGAGACGGGTCGGCGGGAGGTTCTGGTCGCCGCCGAAGCCGCCGCGCCGCGGAGCGCGTTCGGGTGCGGGTTGACGCCGTTGGCGGCTGCCTGCGTCGAGGCTGGCGAGTTGTCGGGACAGCCTGCGGACCAGCAGGCGGGCTTTGCGGCCGCCGTGGTGTTAGCGATGTACGGCATCAGCGCCACGTTTCAGGCGGATCGGCGCACGGGGTTTGAACTGCCCTACGATCTGCGGCCAAGGCGTCATCGCCAGAGTCGCTTGTTGGCGGCCGTCCTGGCGGTCTACATCACCGTGGTGACTCTCTACGGCGCCGCCCGGCTGTACGCGGATCGGCGCCAGCAGTATGCCGCGGCTCATCAGGAACGCCTGCAGGTCGAGGAGCAGATGGTCGAGACGCGCAAGCGCCTCCAGGCGGATGAAGGCAAGCTGATCGAGCAATTGCGCCTGGAAATAGCGGATCTGGTCCAGCCGCGCCCCTCATTGGCTGCGGTGCTCGCCGAGATCACGCGCCGGGTTGGGCACTCCGGTTGGTGTACGTCTCTGCGCTGGAGTGAGGGGGCGGTCAGCATTCAGCTTCGCGAGAGTCAAGAGATTGAAGATCTGGAGCGCACCCTGGAGTCTTCCCCACTGCTTGGGGACGTGCGCCAGGAGTCCAAGAAGGTCCAGGCGGGCGTCACCGAGCGCAAGGTTGAGATGAACGCTCGCTACGACCTTGGGAATGAGCAGTCGGCGCCGCCTCCAGCTCCGCCGCCCAGTGCCGGTGAGGAGCTGGCGCCGGGGGAGGAGACCGACGGTGGGGCGGTCCCGCCTAAGCACGCCGCGGCTCCCGCGCTGCCGCGGGTCAACGCGGCGGCGCCGGTTCCCGCGGAAAACCGAGTGCCGACCTCAGTGGGCACGCCAGCAGAGTCGGCTGTCCCTGGCGCCGTACCGCCACCGCCGCCACCCACTCCGTCCAGTGCAGGGGAGTAAACGTGCCCTCATGACGGCTGGTCTTCGCAAGATAAGTCTGCGGCAGTGGGTGCTGGTGCTGGTGTTTATTCCGGTCGCGGCGCTCTTCTTCCAGAAACGCCTTGCGGCGCAACTGGGAGCCTTGCCTACGGCAGCACGCATCGGCGTGGAGAGGGGCCTGTTGGAAGAGCGTCGGGAACAGCTGCAGACGCTGCAGGACCAGGTGGGTTCACGTGAAGGACAGGTGGCTGAGCTCAGGCGTCTGGCCGCGCCGTTCTGGTCGATCGACGACCGCAACGCCGCGCGCCAGAAGAACATCCTGCAGAGTGAGGTGACCCGGGTGCTCACGAAGGCCAACATCCGGGGGGTGGACTACCAGATCGTCAATCCGCGGCGCCTGGACATTGCGGAGAAGTCGCAGGTCTACGAAGTGGAGGTCACGGTGAACATGACGGCGTCCATGCGCGAGATTGCCCGGGTTCTGGCGGAGATCGACCGCTCGACTCAGGCGCTGACGTGGAGCCAGTGCAACCTTGCCCCCCTGAACTTGCGCGATACCAGCAAGGTGCGCTTGACCGGCACGTTGCGCGCCCGGGTGCTGTCGCCGGATGCCGCCGCTCTGCTGCGTGGCGGAAGCGAGGTGGCGCCGTGAACCGGATGGTGCTGTGGCTCATCAACGCGGTTCTGTTCCTGCTGGCTTGTGCGGTGACCGCCTGGGTGGTGGGCCTGTCGCCGGCGGGCGTTTCCGGCGACGCTAAGAGCGAGGCAAAGTCCGGCCGCGCGGAGCGTAAGTCGGACCATAAGGGCGTCGCCAGGGAAGTCGATGAGCCCGACGTGCGGCAGGGCACGGCCTCGATCGAGGATGCGGATACGCTGTGGCAGCAGACGCTTTTCAGACCGGAACGGACGGAAGACGTTACCCAGGCTCCGGTCGAGGAGGCTGTTGCGGGGGCGGTGGCTGTCGATCTTGAACTTGTGGGCCTGGCCCGGATTGGCGAACGGGCGGTGGCCGTGATCGTGCAGTACCGCGGCCAGGCGCGTCGGCCGACTACCAGCGTTCCCGCTGGCTCTGCTCCCGGCATGGCCCGCCGGTCGATGGGGGCACGGTCTGCCGCGGCGCCGCCCGCTGCCACCCCCGGCGCGGACGCGGACGCGGAAGCTACGCCGGACCGCCACGTTTACAAGGTAGGCGATAAGATTGGGGAATCCGGCTACACGCTGAAGGAGATCAGGCTCAAGGAAAAGGAGGTGGTCCTCGTGCGCGGCAGCGAGGAACGCATCCTTAAGCTTGACGCCACCGATGACCAGAGCAGCAGTCGCCGCGAGACGGCTGCGGCTCTGGCGGCCACCGCGTCGGCCAAGTCGGCGGTGGAGGCCCCGCCGCCCGGCGCGGCGAAGCCGCCAGGTGGGGCGAGCGCCGCGGCGCCGCCCTTACCGCCGCCGCCGCCGGTGGCGGCGGCGGTAGGTGCCCAGGCTCCCATCGTCCCCGGACAAGTTGTTCCTGGCGGCAACGGGGCGACCGGTGGCCCGATGTCCCGAGAAGAGCGGCTGGAGCGGGCTCGCCTGCTGCGTGAACGCATCCTCCAGGGACGACCGCCCACGAACACCACCAACTGAGGGTCAGTATGGACTACCGATATGGGTGCGGAATCATGGGGTGCCTGCCACGGGGCGGTCGCGGGTGGGCGGTCTGCCTGCTTGCGGTCGTTGTCCTTGCCGTGCTCCCGGGCTGTCGGCGTCTCGAGCCGCGCGACCCTCCGGCTGAGTTCAAGACGAGTTCCGCGGACAGCCCCACGAAGGCCGATCTGTGGCCGGAAGATCCCCTCGTCGTCAACAAGGTTCTGCCCGAGAGCGAGACGGCCGTCGAGGCCCGGACGGCCTTGCCCGTCCGCACCGCGGCCGCCCCCGAGGAGCCCGCGGCCTCGCCGTATCCATCGAGCCTCATGGGCGTCGGCGACCCCGAGGCGAAGGTCATGGTGGTACTGAACTTCGACGCCCTGCAGGTTACGCAGTTGGTGGAGGCGTTTGCGCAGCTTCTCAAGTTCAGCTACCTGATCGACCCTGGGATCGCCAACAAGGGCGCCGTCACCATCAATCTCGGCTCCGCTGAGGAGCCGAAGGAGATGACGGCGCGCGATGCGTGGGATACTTTTGAGCGTCTCCTCTGGCTCTCCGGCGCCTATGCTTCGGACAGTCCCCCTGGCGGTTTTCTGCACATCCTGCCCTTCGAGAAGATGGCCAAGGAGCGGCGGCTGTTGTTCAAAGGCGACTTCATGGCCCGGGTGGAGGTGGCCATGATCCCCGTGCGTTACCGCAAGAGCGCCGACATCGCCGGGCTGATCGAGCCCTTCAAGACCGAGGGTTCCACCATCAAGGATTTGGTCGATAGCAACACGTTGCTGATTGTTGAGGCTCCGGCCAACATGCCGAAGATGCGTGAGTTGATCCGCGAACTGGACAACCGTGGGGAAGCTTCCTGGCCGCATGTCTGTCTGCCCTGCCGCAATGTCGATGCGGAGGAATTGCAGGCCGATCTCGAGACCATTTTGCCCACCCTGGGCTTCACCGTCACCACCAAGAGTCCCTCCAACGGCGCCATCAAGCTGGTTTCGCTGCCCCGGTTGCAGCTGATCGTGGTCTCGGCCGCTCTCCCGGAGGTCCTGGATGAAGTTGAACGCTGGGTAAGGGTTCTGGACACCGCGGACCAGATGGAGCAGGAGAACGTCTATTGGTACAACGTGAAACACAGCAGCGCCGAGCAATTGCGGGAGGCTCTCGAGGTGTTTTTCAACACTGAAGCGACGACGGGCACGCGGCCGTCCCGGACCAAGAGCACCTCGAGCAAGTCGCGCGCCACCAGCGGCAGCAGTCGGCGCGGCAGCAGGTCCGAACAAGCCAAGACGCCGATCGAGAATCCGGCGGCGACGGCGCCCAAGGTTGCCAGCAGCGCGCGCCGGGATAAGGAGGCCGGCGCGGGGGCTACGGTCTTCGATACGCCGGTGGTGGTCTTGGTTGATGAAGTTCGTGAACGGCTGACCATCCGGACCACGCCGCGGGCCTGGAAGCTGGTGCAGGTCATCTTAGAGCGGCAGGACGTGGCCCCGCGACAAGTTTCGATCCAGGCTTTGATTGCCGACATCACCTTGACCAAGAGTACCGAGTTCGGCTTCAGCTATGCTGCCACGCAGCTGGTGAACCGCAACAGCGACGTCGTCAGTCTGGCCAGCGCCGGGGCTGGCACCATTCCCAGCAACCTCAGTGCCGTGCCGTTTGCGCTGCTGTTCAAGGATCGCACCGGCGACCCGTTGGCCTTCATCAAGGCCGTGGCGGGCGAGGGCAACACCAAGGTGCTGTCGGAGCCTCAGATCGTCGTGCTGAGCGGAGAAGACGCTGAGATCAACGTTGGCGAGCGCGTGCCCGTGCCCACAGAATCCACTAACTACAGTGGCAGTGCCGACAATTTTCGCACCAACTACGAGTACGAGGATACCGGTGTGATCATGCAGGTGAAGCCGCACGTGACCGCGGGCAATGATGTGCGTCTGGAGGTCCGACAGGAGGTCTCCGACGCCGCGGAAAGCACGGATCCCACCATACCGCCCCGCATCTCCAACAAGGTCATCGAGTCGGTTCTGACCGTGGCTGACGGTTCCACCGTGATGATGGGTGGCCTGATCCGCTCGAAGCGTGCGGACTCCAACTCGGGCTGGCCCCTGCTGAAGGACATTCCGTACCTGGGGGTCTTGTTCCGCAGCAACAAGCTTTCGGATGACCGCAGTGAACTGCTGGTTCTGCTGACCGTCAACGTGATTGCCTCGGAATCGCAGATGGAGCATCTCGTCCGCCGCTACCGTGCGGCGCTGGCTCAGATTCAGGATGTAGGGAGCAAGAGCGCACCATGAAGGAACCGGTCAGAGCGGCAGCGGCGCCAGTGGCCGTGGCTGCCGGATCCGGGGGTGCGGAACCGGCAGCGGTCGCGGCAGCCCCGGCGGGACGGCCTGAGGACGGCGGCGCCTTTGGCACTCTTGCCGGGGCGCGGGCGCTGAGGTGTTCTCCGGATGAATTGGTGCGCGCCGTGCGTGAGGGTTTGGCACGGCACGCGGGTTTGGCCGAAGGCGCGGCGGCGCTTGGGGGCACGCCGGAGAAGGACCTCGAGTTTGTGGCCCAGGGCCGGATCGAGGAGAGCGACCTGCTCCGGCTCTACTCCCAGGCGAGTGGGCTGCCGGTGGCGGACGAAGAGGAAGTGCGGGACCTGGAGCCATTCCCTGAGGTCACGCTGGATTTTCTTTCCCACCACACCTGCCTGCCCCTGCTCTGGGATGGTTTGCAGGTCGTGCTTGCGGTGGCCGAACCCTACGGCGTGGGCCGTCTCGGTCAGGCCTGGCTGGCCATATTCCAGCTCAAGCCCTCGTTCGTGCTGCTGCGGCGGGCCGCCATCGAGCGTCACCTTACGGCCCAGTACGAGGCTGGCAGCGGCGACCCTGCTGATCTAGCGTGGGATGGGGACACCAGCGAGGCGGCCTTGCGAGACCTGGCCCGCGAAGCCCCCATCGTCCGGCTGGTAGGCGACATGTTCAGCCGCGCCCAGGAGATGGGAGCCAGCGATATCCACATCGAGCCGGCCGAGGATACGCTCTCCATCCGCTTCCGGGTCGATGGCATGCTGCAGAACGTGCTGACCCCGCCCGTCAGCCAGTACGCCGCCATCGCCTCCCGCGTCAAGCTCCTGGCCGGCATGAACATTGCAGAGCGGCGCCTGCCTCAAGATGGTCGCATCGATCTCTCCGGGCCCAACCCGCTGGATGTCCGTGTCAGTTGCGTGCCCAGCATGCATGGCGAATCTATCGTCCTGCGGTTGCTGCAGAAGGACGTCACTACCTTCGACCTGGAGCGCGTGGGGCTTGTGGACGCGATGAAGCAGTCTCTCGAACGCCTCTACAGCATGCCGCACGGCATGATTCTGGTGGTGGGTCCCACCGGCAGTGGCAAGACGACCACGCTGTACTGCGTCATGCGCGAGTTGAACAACGAGACGCGCAAGATCATCACGATCGAGGACCCGGTGGAGTACCAGCTCCCCGGCCTGACGCAGATTCATGTTCGGCCTCAGATCGGCCTCAGCTTTGCCAACGGCCTGCGTTCGATCGTGCGTCAGGATCCGGATGTGATTCTGGTGGGCGAGATTCGAGACCGGGAGACGGCCGAAATCGCCATCCACGCCGCCTTGACCGGGCATCTGGTGCTCAGCACCTTGCACACCAATGACGCCGCCGGGGCCATCAGCCGTCTGCTGGAGATGGAGGTTGAGAGCTTCCTAATTTCCTCGGCCTTGCTGGCGGTGCTCTCGCAGCGTCTGGTGCGCCGTATCTGCCCGGAGTGCGGCGGCAGCGGTCGCCAGGGTGCCGCGGGCGAAGACCCCGCCAGCGGTCGGCGTTGCCGCAACTGCCTGGGCAGCGGCTATCGCGGCCGGGTCGGCATTTTCGAGATGCTGTTGGTGACCGACGATCTCCGGCGGGCCATCAACGAGCGCCGCGACAGCACTGAACTGGCCGCTGTCGGCCGCCGACAAGGCATGCGGTCGCTGCGTGAGGATGGCGCGGAAAAGGTGCGTCTGGGGATCACCAGCGCCGCTGAGGTGGCGCGGGTCTGCCAGGCGGATCTCATCGTCTGACCGGCCTCGCTGCTATCTTTTTTGCCGAGATGCTTGACCTGCTGGCCGGACCTGTGTATGGTGGAAGCACCAGAGGTAGGAGTTGACCCTCTGAACGATACATCATCGGGGCTGCAAAGCCTCACTTTGTGGATTACAGAGCGCACCTACTCCTACCTCTGGTCTAAGCTCTGCGAGCGCGCCTCCGGTATCTAACCGGAGGCGCGTTTTTTTCGACCTGTGCAATAAGGAAGTCCGCCTGGAGCGCTGAAGGCGCGCGGCCATACCAGCCCAGGGCAACGCCCTGGGAATAGGATAGTTATGGGTTTGAGCCCTGTAGGGGCGAGCTATCTGCCCTAGGTTCGCGCTGAGGTCGCATAGGCCGCCCCTTCAGGGCTCTATCTGTGGGGTGAACAGGTACCCAGGGCGTTGCCCTGGGCTGGTATAGAGCGCCCCTTTGGGGCTGAATACCTCGGCCCATCCTTATTGCACAGGTCGCGTTTTTTTAGGGCAGCGTCACGCCAGTGGTGCGGGCGAGGGCGAAGGCCGCCGTCAGGCTCAGCAGGGCGGCCGCGCCGAAGCCGGGGAAGAGTTCCGTCCGGCGCTGCCGGAGGGGTCGAACGATCAGGGCTTTCTCCGTGGCCTCGATGCGGCGGATGGCGGTGGTAAAGGTTTCCGGCGCATCGGCCCGCACAAACACGCCCTCGCCCTCCTTGGCGATGGCCTGGAGTCTGGTCTCGTCGGCGGCGGTCTCCACGGGGCGGTACTGGGTTCCCGCCAGGGTCTTGACGGGCAGCACGGCGTTACCCGAGCCGATGCCCACCACGTGGATCGTGATGCCGCGGCGGGCCGCCAGTCGAGCGGCTGCCGTGGGGCTCAGCTCGGCGGGAACGTTGTCCCGGCCGTCCGTGAGCAGGATCATCACGCGGTGCGGTGACTGGCTGGTCTTCACGTGTACGGCGCCGAGGGCGATGGCGGCGGTCAGTCCGGTCCCATCATCCAGCAGGTCGGTGCGCAGGTCTTCCAGCCGCGTGCGTAGCAGGTCGTGGTCGAAGGTCAGGGGACAGGCCGGGTACGGTTTGCGGGCGAAGACGACCAGGCCGAAGCGGTCCTGGGGTCGTGCCTGCATGAAACGCCGCAGCTCGCGCTGTGCGCAGGTCAGGCGGCTGGGGCGGTTCGCGGCTTCCTCGGGCTTGGCGCCGACGGGGATATCGACGGCGTCCATGCTTCCCGAGATATCCAGGATCAGCATCACGTCCACCGCCTGGCGTTCCTCGCGGCTGCTCGTTTGGACCCATTGCGGTCGGGCCATGGCCACCGTCAGCAGCAGCCCGGCCAGCGTTTCCAGGAAGAGCGGAACGCGGCTCAGGACGGCGGCCCGGCGGCTGCGGGGCAGGCCGCGTGCGTCGGCGATGGGCAGGGCGGGCGGGGGCCGTCGCCAGGCAGCCAGAGCCACCAGCACGAGGGGTATCCCCAGCAGCAGTCCCCATGGAAAGACCAGTCTCACGAGAGATTCTTGCTCCCGGCTGGCATGGGTTTGGCGGCAGGCTCCTCGGGCCAGTTGCGTACCGCCGCCGCGGCCGCATCCACGAGGCAGAAACCGACCGGCGGTGACGGCGGTGGCGCGAAGCGGTCGAGGTCAACGGCGACGAGCGTGTCGAGCAAGCGTGCGTACGCTTCTCTGCTGGTAGCGGGTAGACGGCTCTCGCAGGCCCGCAGCTCTTGCGTCGTCAGGTTGGGGCAGGGCAGGCCGGTAGCGGCCGCGGCAAACTCGGTCAGCAGTGCATGGACGCCGTCGGCACAGGGGCGCTGGCCGCCCGTGGCTCCAGCCGCCACGGCCTCGGCGCGGTGGCATGGGCATCCGGCCGCGGCCTTTTCTCTATCCAGCTTTTCCAAGATCACGTGCCGGACCCCATCGGCAACCCGTGGGCGGCGCCGTAGTCTGGCCGCCGCGAGCCAGACCAGCGTCAACGCGACCGCCAGCAGCCAGAGGGCCGCCAGCAGCAGGCGCAGGTCGGCCGGCGGCGCCGGCAGCGGTGGCGCCAGACGAGCTTCGACGCCCACGGTCGGTTGGGTGGCCGGTGGCGCGGCCAGCGGCGTGGACGAGGCTGGGGGGGCGGTCGGGGCGTTCATCCCAGCGCCTCCACACCGCTTCCGCCGCGGCGGGCGCGGCGGGCGCGGCGCGTCAAGAAGCGCGCCAGAGTCGCCAGGGCGTCGTCGCCGCTGGGGATATCGACCCACTCGCCGCCACCGCGGCCGACGGCGGCCTGCGCCGCGGCGGTGGCGCGGGCGAGGGCGGCGCGGTACTCATCCAGCGTCGTCGGGGACGGGCTGACCGAGACACGGTCGCCCGTCTCCGCGTCGTGCAGCCACAGGGCCCGGGCGCGCGGCAGGGCCTCGGGCGGTTGGCGATTGAGGTGGAGTACGATCAGATCGTGGCGGCGGGCGAGGCGGGCCACCGCCGTCGCCAGCAGCTCGGCAGCCATGTCGCTGATCAGGAAGACCAGGGAGCGCTGCGGGGCAAGTTGGCCGGCCGTGCGCAGGGCCTGGCCGAGGTCCGTGCGGTCGGCGACCGGCTCGTGGCAGGCCACCTCACGGATCAGCCGCAGGGCCTGGGCCCGGGAGCGTGCGGGGGGCAACCAGAGCTCGGTCTGCGCTGAGAACAGCAGCAGGCCGACGCGGTCGCGGTTATGGACGGCCGCCAGAGCCAGCAACGCCGCCAGGTCCGTTGCCGCGGCGCGAGCCGCCAGCCCTGGCGCCGGACAACGCATGGAGGCCGAGATATCCACCAGCAGCAGGCAGACCAGTTCGCGTTCTTCCCGAAAGACGCGGACATGCGGGCGGTGGGTACGGGCGGACGCCTGCCAGTCGATCAGCGCCGCATCGTCTTCGAAGGTGTACTCGCGCAGCCCTTCCGCTTCGATGCCATGGCCGCGAAAGACGCTTCGGTAGGCCCCCGCCAAGCCCGTATCCAGCAACCGAGTCACCCGCATCTCGAGGGCGCGGACGCGCCGCAGAAGGACCTCGACCCTCGGCATGTCGGGCGCAGGGGAGGTCATGGTGTCCTCAACACCCGCAGGATCTCGCCGACCAGGTCCGTGGCAGAGAGTCCGCGGGCATCTGCCTCGAAGGCGGGGACCAGCCGGTGTGCCAGCACGGCGACGGCGACCTCCTTGACATCCTGCGGGATGGCATGGCTGCGACCGCTGAGGATCGCCTGGCAGCGCGTGGCCAGGGTCAGCGCCAGTGCGGCACGTGGGCTGACGCCATACTCCACCAGGGCGCTGACGGCGCCGACGGCCTCGCGGTCCTGGCCGTCGGCGAGTTCGTGCGTGTGGCCAGGCCGGGTGGCGATCACGACGTCGAGGATGTACTCCGTGATCCGGCGGTCGACGTAGACCAGGTCCACCGCCCGCCGGGCCTGCAAGACGGTGGCGAGGTCGGTGATCTGGCGCACGGCAAGATCGGGGGCCGGGGTCGCCATGCGGGCGATGATCTCACGTTCGTCGTCACGACCGGGGTACGAGACCACGGCCCGCAGCAGAAAGCGGTCCAGTTGCGCCTCTGGCAGGGGGTAGGTGCCAGCGTGCTCGATGGGGTTCTGTGTCGCCAGTACCAGGAAGGGCTGGGGCAGGGGCCGGGTCTCGCCACCGAGGGTCACTTGACGTTCCTGCATGGCTTCGAGTAGGGCGCTCTGCACCTTGGCGGGGGCTCGGTTGATCTCGTCCGCCAGCAGGAGGTTAGCGAAGATGGGTCCCTGGCGCACGCTGAAGCTCCGCGCTTCCGGGTTGTACATCAGCGTGCCCAGCAGGTCCGCGGGCAGCAGGTCAGGGGTGAACTGGATGCGGGAGAAGGCGCCCCCGACCGTCGCAGCCAGGGCTCGTACGGCCAGGGTCTTGGCCAGTCCCGGGACACCCTCGATCAGCACGTGCCCGCCGGTGAGCAGTCCGCAGAGCAGGGCATCGACAAGGCGGTCCTGGCCGATGAGGACGCGGTGCAGTTCGGCGCGCACGGGGTCGAGAAACGCCGTCAGGGCGCGTACCTCACGGTCGTTGCGGTCGCTCGCTTCGCTGCTCATCAGAAACATGCCTCCAGAAGCCCTGGCAGCCGGGCGCGGGGGGCCACGCCGCCACGGAGTCCAGCCAAGGCTCTTTCAGAACCCCCCGGACGGCTTCTCTGCCGCGGCGGCTTCCGGGATTCCCCAGATACGGCGGAAGCCCTGGCTGCGCCAGAGCGGACCGCCGGCTCCAGGTAAGACGCTGGCAAGCCGATGGTTCTGCGAGAGCCTCGGTCATTATAGCGGCGCGTCGGCGCGCCCGCCAGCCCTGGGTGCGTTGCGTTGGGCCTTGCAAAGTGGTCTCCGCGTGTCAGATTGGCCTGCTGGCCACAGCGGTGTCCCCGCCGGACAGCCTCCTGTCTGTAGCAGGTCACAGGCGACGAAGGATAGTCCCCATGAAAGCGGTCCAATTGACTGGCATCCGCCAGATGGAATTGCGGGTGGTTCCGGACCCGGTGATCCGGCGGGCGGATGAGGTGTTGTTGCGTCTGCGCGCCGTGGGTGTCTGCGGCTCGGACGTGCATTACTACACCACCGGTCGCATCGGCAGCCAGGTGGTCTCCTACCCGTTTGCGGTGGGACATGAGGCGGCCGGGGTGGTTGAGGCCATCGGTCCGGGGGTGCGGCGCCTCAAGCCGGGAGACCGGGTGGCCATCGATCCGCCGCTGTCCTGCCATACCTGCGACCAGTGCCTGGCCGGTCGGCATCACACCTGCCGTAACCTCAAGTATCTGGGTTGTCCCGGCCAGCTTGAGGGCTGCCTCAGTGAGTTACTGGTGATGCCCGAAGAGTGTTGCTTCCCGATACCGGACACGATGACGTTTGCCGAGGCGGCGCTGATTGAGCCGCTGTCGATCGGTGTTTACGCGGTACGGCAGTCCATCGCGATGCCGGGCGCCAAGGTGGGCATCCTCGGCATGGGCCCCATCGGCTTCAGCGTCATGCTGCCAGCCTTGGCGGCGGGCGCGGCGGCGGTGTATGTGACCGACCGCATCGAGAGCCGCGTCGCCCTGGCCCGGGCGCATGGCGCCTGCTGGGCTGGCAATCCCGACCGTACAGACATCGTCGACGAGATGGCGCAACGCGAACCGCTGCTCCTTGATGTCGTGTTCGAGTGCTGTGGTCAGCAGTCGGCGCTGGACCAGGCCATGGCGCTGCTCAAGCCGGGCGGCAAGCTCATGCTCATCGGCATCCCGGAATTCGAGCGCTACAGCTTCAGTGCGGAGATGGGCCGCCGCCGCGAACTCTGCCTGCAGCACGTGCGCCGTCAGAATGCCTGTGTGCAGCCGGCGCTCGACTTGGTGATCGGGGGCAAGGTCAACCCTGCCTTCATGGTCACTCACACCTATCCTTTGGCGCGCACCCAGGAGGCATTCGACCTGGTGGCGGGTTACGCCGAGGGCGTGCTCAAAGCCATGGTGCAGGTGGGCTGACAGCCCCGTATGCAAATCCTTGCTGACAATCGCAGAGCCCGGCACGACTACCAGGTCCTCGACGCGCTGGAGGCCGGCATCGTGCTTACGGGGACCGAGATCAAGTCCTGCCGGGCGCGCAACATTTCCCTTGCCGACTCCTATGCCAAGGCTGAAGACGGTGAGTTGTGGCTGGTCAATGTCCACATTGCGCCGTATGCCCAGGGCAACCGCAACAACCACGAGCCGCGTCGGCCGCGGAAGCTACTGCTTAAACGTCGTGAACTGAACCGTCTGACCCAGGCCGTCGAGGTCAAGGGCCTGACCTTGGTGCCGCTGAAGGTCTACCTCAACGACCGCAGCCTGGTCAAGATCGAACTGGGGCTCTGCCGCGGCCGGCAGCAGCATGACAAGCGCGACGAGCTCAAGCGGCAGGATGACGACCGGGAAATGCAGCGTGCTGTGCGGGCCCTGCGCTAAACCGTGACCCCTGACCCCTGACCCCCGAATCCCCACTCGCCATGAAGGTCTCAGACTTCGACTTCGATCTGCCGGCGGATCTCATCGCCCAGCACCCCGCCGAGCGGCGCGAACTGTCACGCCTGTTGGTGTTGCGGCGGGAGAGTGGCCGGTGCGAAGTCCGCAGCTTCGGCGACTTGGGGCAGTATCTGCGCCCTGGCGACCTGCTGGTGCTCAACGATACGCGTGTGATTGCGGCCCGGTTGTTTGGGCGCCGCGAGCCCACGGGCGGCGCGGTGGAGGCTTTTCTCCTCGAGAGTCTTGGTGCCAGGCGCTGGCACTGCCTGCTGCGTCCCGGTCGGCGTCTGCGCGGCGGTGACCAGGTCGTCATCGACGACGGCGCCGGCGGCGCCCGTTTTGCGGTGTCCGCCCGGCGGCCCGATGGGACCTTCGAGGTAGATTTCGACGTGCCGGATGTGTTCGCCCTGCTGGAGCGAGCGGGTCGGGTGCCGCTGCCGCCCTACATCCACCGTGAGGCCTCGGCGGCGGATCGCGAGCGCTACCAGACCGTCTACGCGGCCAGGCCGGGGGCGGTGGCGGCGCCCACCGCCGGGCTGCATTTCACCCAGGCGGCTCTGGACGGGCTGCGGCAGGGCGGCATCGCCATCGCCTGCGTGACGCTGCACGTCGGCCCGGGCACCTTCAAGCCGGTACAAGCCGACCGGGTGGAGGATCACGTCATGCACGAGGAGTCCTACGAGCTTCCGGCCGCGACGGCGGATCTGGTGCGGCTGACCCGCGAGCGGGGCGGGCGTATCCTCGCGGTTGGCACCACCGCGGTGCGCACGCTGGAGACCTGTGCGGACCCCGCCAGCCGCACCGTGTTGGCCGGCAGCGGTCGCACCCGCATCTTCCTCTACCCGCCCCGGTCGCCGGTGGTCTGCGACGCCCTGCTGACCAACTTCCATCTGCCACGCTCGACGCTGCTGATGTTGGTCAGTTGCTTCAGCACGACCGAGAGGGTGCTGGCCGCCTACCGGCTGGCGATCCAGGAGCGCTTCCGCTTCTACAGTTACGGCGACTGCATGCTGGTGTTGCCGGAGCTCTAGTACACGTCTTCCGTGTCCAGCGTCGCCGCCGTGACCTTATGGCGGAAGAGGTGGTAAGCCCAGACCTGGTAGGCGAGCACGATGGGCACGAAGATGGCGACCACCACCAGCATGATGAGCAGGGTCTTGGGGGTGCTGGCCGCGTTGTGCGCCGTCAGGCTGGCCGTCGGCGTGTTGCGCGACGGGAACAGGTTGGGGAACAGCCCGATGACGCCGAAGAAGGTGACCGCGACGATGGTCAGCGCGGAGCACGCCCACGCGGTCCAGTAGCGGCCCTTGGCAACGAACACCTTGATGCCCAAGAGCGCGGCGACGGCCACGAGCGGCACCAACCAGAGTGTCGGGTGCGCCAGGTAGTTGTCGTAGAGCTTGGTATCGAACCAGGACGCCACGAGGAACAGCACCGCCACGGCCAGCAGCGCCCACCAGAGCCTGCTGGCGGCTTGCACGGCGCTGCGTTGCAGTTCGCCTGCGCTCTTCACCGCGAGCCAGGTTGCGCCGTGTACCACAAAGAGCAGCAGGAACAGGATACCTCCCGCCAGGCCATACGGATTCAGCAACGAGAACAGGGTGCCGAAGTAGCCGGTCTCGTCGAAGGGCAGGCCGCGGAAGATGTTGGCAAACGCCACGCCCAGGAGGATGGCGGGCAGCAGGCTGCCGACGAACATGCAGGTGTCCCACAACCGCCGCCAGCCCGGGCTGTCAAGCTTAGCGCGGAACTCGAAGGCCACGCCGCGCAGGATCAGCGCGAAAAGGATGAGCATGAGGGGTGCGTACAGGGAACTGAACATGAAGGCATAGAACCGCGGGAAGGCGGCGAAGGTAACGCCGCCAGCGGCGAGCAGCCAGACCTCGTTGCCGTCCCAGAGCGGACCGGCGGCGTTGTACATGATGCGGCGGCGCGTGTCGTCCTTGCCGAGAAACGGCAGCAGGATACCCACGCCGAGATCAAACCCATCGGTCATGAAGTAGACGGCCCAGAGCAGACCCCAGAGGAAGAACCACACACTTTCCAGCACCATGGCGACGGTTCCTTTTCCGTGTTTTGGCTACACCTGAACGTCCATCCGAGCCGCGGCGCAGTGGCCGCAGCCGACGTCTTTACCTGCGCTTCTCCGGGGCTGTCGGGGGCGGCAGCGCCGCGGGGCCAAGGCGCGCGGTCCGGATCATCAATCCGAAGGCCACCAGGCCCAGGAGGCCATA
This sequence comes from uncultured Victivallales bacterium, assembly GCA_903933565.1. GTDB lineage: Bacteria > Verrucomicrobiota > Lentisphaeria > Oligosphaerales > JAFGRS01 > CAILUI01. The sequence goes on from CAIZKT010000570.1 coordinate 24,267, forward strand.
CACCACGACGAAGCCCACCAGCGTGGCGAGGACCTGGCCCGAGGCGATGGGCGAGGCGGCGTCACGGGTGCGCATGAGGCCGTAGACGATCCACGGCTGCCGTCCCACCTCGGCCACGGTCCAGCCCAGCGCGATGGCGAGGTAGGGCAGGGGGATGGAATAGAGCATCAGCCGGAGATACCAGGCTGCCCCCTCGAGCCGGTTCCGCAGCAACCAGCCGAGCGCGGTGACCGCCAGGAAGTAGCCCCCGAGCGCGACCATCAGGCGGAAGGCCACGTAGGTCACCAGCACCGGCGGGCGGTCTTCGCGGGCGAAGTCGGCCAGTCCCTTGACCTCGGCGTTGGGGTTGTGAAAGGCCAGCAGGCTGAGCGCGCCAGGGATGGGGAGGAGCGCGACCGCGTTTTTCCCGGCCGTCTCGTCCGGAATGGCGAACAGGTACACTGGCGCACGGCGCGCGGTCTGCCAGTGCGACTCCATGGCCGCCAGCTTGGCGGGCTGCGTCGCCGCCACGTCGGAGGCGTGCAGGTGCCCCTCCACCAGCTCGACAAGAGAGAAGATCAGGCCAAACCCAAGGGCCAGGCGGAACGAGCGGCTGAAGAACTCTACGTGCTGCCTACGCAACAGGTGGTAGGCGCTGATGCCCATGACGACGAACGCCGCCAGGATGTAAGCGCCACTCAGTGTGTGCGCGATCTTCAGGAGCGCGGTGCGCTGCGTTACGACGGCGAGGAAATCGGTCAACTCCGCCCGTCCGGCGGTAGCGTTGATCGTGTAGCCCACCGGGTGCTGCATCCAGGCGTTGGCGGTCAGAATCCAGACCGCCGAGAGGTTCGCGGCGGCGGCCACGATCCACATGACCGCGGCATGCGCTTTGGCCGAGAGCTTCTTCCAGCCGAAAATCCAGACGCCGATGAAGGTAGACTCCAGGAAGAACGCGGCCGTGGCCTCGATCGCCAGCAGCGAGCCGAAGATGTCCCCCACATACTGGGAGTAGCGCGACCAGTTGGTGCCGAACTGGAACTCCAGCGTGATGCCGGTGACGATGCCCAGGGCGAAGTTGATCAGGAATATCTGACCCCAGAAGCGAGCCAGGCGCTGCCACAGGGGATCGCCCTGGCGCGCGTAGCGCGTCTCCATGATCGCTATCAGCACGGAAAGCCCCAGCGTCAGCGGGACGAAGAGGAAGTGGAAGTAGGTTGCCGCCGCAAACTGTAACCTTGAGAGCCACACCACATCCATACCGGAATCCCTTTCCTGTTCAGTCGTTGGTCACGAGGTCTGCGCGGCCCGGTTCGGCGGTCGCGTCCGGCGCGTTTGTGCCACCGTCGGCGCCCAGGCCGTGGTGACTGCCGCCGCCTTGCGCCAACTGGGCAAAGGTCACCGCGCCCAGCGTGTCGCGGAGCTTGCGCCGTAGGTCTTGCCACACGGGGTGGACGCTGCAGGTTCCGCTCCGCTTGCAGGCACCGGGGTTCACGGCGCAATCGTTCAGGCAGAGCTCACCGTTGCCGATCTCCACCACCCGCAGCAGGGTCAACTCCTCGGGCAGCGCGGCCAAGGTGTAGCCACCGCGGGGCCCGCGCGTGGTCCGCACCACCCCGGCGCGACTCAGTTGCTGGACGATCTTACGGAAGTAGAGATCCGGCACGCCGGTGGCCTCAACCAGGCTGCGCCGGTCTGTCAGGGTTCCCGGTTCGCGCTGTGCCAGGAAGAGCACGCACCGAACCATGTAATCCACGGTCTTGCTGAGCCGCATGAACCTTTTCCCGTCTCGGGTGCCATGCACCCCTGGGTCCGCCTTCCGCCCTTGAATAGGAGTTATAGGACGCTGATTATCCTAATAATGTGCTGCACGCTCTGGTCTCGTCAAGCGGGAGGGGCGAAAAAACGATCTGTGCGATAAGGATGGGCCGAGGTATTCAGCCCCAAAGGGGCGC
>CAIZKT010000571.1:0-7816 GCA_903933565.1 uncultured Victivallales bacterium
AAGGGTGTCGGCATGGAACAGCAGCAGGATGAACTCGCCCTGGTGGAACGGCTTCGCGAGGCCCACGATGCCCTGATGAGCGAGGTCGGCAAGGCCGTCTACGGCCAGCGCGACGCCCTCGAATTGATCTTCATCAGCCTCCTCTGCCGCGGCCACGTCTTGCTCCTCGGCCTGCCCGGCCTGGGCAAGACCCTGATGGCCTCCACCGTGGCCAGGGCCCTGCAACTCGACTTCTGCCGCATCCAGTTTACCCCCGATCTCATGCCCTCGGATATCACCGGCACCGATGTCATCGAGGAAGACCCCGATACCGGTCGGCGTTTCCGCGAGTTTTTTCCCGGCCCCATCTTCGCCAATGTCGTGCTCGCTGACGAGATCAACCGCACCCCGCCCAAGACGCAGGCCGCCTTGCTCCAGGCGATGCAGGAACGCCAGGTCTCGGTCGGCCGCAAGACCTATGAGCTGCCGCCGCCTTTCATGGTGCTGGCCACGCAGAACCCGATCGAGCTGGAGGGCACCTACGTGCTGCCGGAGGCGCAATTGGACCGCTTCATGTTCTGCGCCCGCATCGTCTACCCGAGCCGCGCCGAGGAGGTGCAGATTGTCCGGGGCACCACCACCAATGCGGTGCCCGAGATCCGGCCAGTGATGAGTTCGGAGGAGCTCTTGCGGCTGCAGCACATTCTGCGCGGCGTGCCGGTGTCGGACGACGTGGTGGACTACGCGGTGCGCCTGGTGGCCGCGACCCGCCCCCAGGCCGACGTCCCCGGCCCCGAGACCGTCGGCCGTTATGTGACCTACGGCGCCAGCCCGCGCGCCAGCCAGTACCTGATCCTCGGAGCCAAGGCCCGCGCCCTGCTGGCACACCGCTACCATGTCAATTTCGAGGACGTGCGCAGCGTCACCTTGCCCGTCCTGCGGCATCGCGTGGTGCTGAACTTCCGCAGCCGGGCCGACCGGGTCGAGACCGATACCATCGTCGAAGACATCCTGCGCGCCGTACCGGAAGAAGCGTGAGGCGCTCTGCCCCTGGAACCCTTTCCATGAGAACCATGGTTCACCCAGCGCGAGGTCCGGCCGACTCCGGTGGCACGCGGGATCTCCGGGTCCCGCAGCCGACTGGCGCAGAACCCGGCGGCCGAGGGTGGACCGAAGGCACCGGTGACCCGTGAGCTCCGCCGCGCGACCCTACGCCGCTCTGGAAGACCCTGACCTGTTCATGGCCATGGATGACCTGGAACTGGTCGCGCGCGGCGTGGTCGAAGGGGCACTGCATGGCCTGCACCGCAGCCCCTACCTCGGCTTCAGCGCCGAATTCGATGCGCACCGCGAGTATCAGCCTGGCGACGACCTGCGGCATGTGAACTGGAACCTGTGGGCCCGGACCGACCGCCTCTACGTCAAGCAGTTCAAGTCGGATACCAATCTCAATCTGTATCTGCTGCTGGATTGCAGCGGCAGTATGACCTGTGCTCACGGCCCGGCGCCCAAGTGGCGTTACGGCGCCCGCGCCGTGGCGGCCCTGGCTTACCTGGCGCTACTGGCGCGAGATGCGCCCGGGGTCTTCCTCATCGGCGGCGGGGTGCGCGATCAGGTGCCGCCCAAGGTGCGGCCGGGGCAGCTGCGCGAGATTGCGGCCTTGTTGGACCAGGCGCCAGCGCACGGCCCAAGCCGCCTGGCGCTGGAACTCGATGAAGTCCTGCAGCTCTGCCGCCGGCGCGGCGTCGTCGTCCTGATCTCGGACCTGTTTGACGACGTCGATGCCGTGTTTCGGGGGCTCAACAACCTACGCTTCTACGGCCATGAGGTCATCCTCTTGCAGGTGCTCGATCCCTGGGAGGAACGCCTGCCCGAGCGTGGCCAGTACGAGTTCCGTGATCTGGAGACCGACGAGCGCGTTCGCACGGACGCCGCGGCCGTGCGGGATGCCGTACATCGTGACGTGGCCGCCTGGCAGAAGGACTTGCAGCGGCGCTGTGTCGAAGCCGGTTTTGACTGGCTGACCACCACCACCCGTAACCCGCTGGGTGAGGTGCTGATCAACTACCTGCTGCGGCGTTCGGGGATGAGTTGATGATCGCCTGGGTTCATCTCGGCATGCTCGCTGGCCTGACGGCGCTCGCGGTCCCGGTCATCATCCACCTGCTGCGCAACCGCCGCTTTGAACCCGCGGATCTGGGCAGCGTGCGGTTTCTGCGCCAGGCCGTCCAGGAGACGACGCGCTGGCGTCGCCTGCGCGATGTGTTTCTGCTGTTCCTGCGCCTGCTGGCCATCGCCCTGCTCGTGGGGCTGTTTGCCCGGCCGTACGTTGCCGAGCCGGCGGCGCAGCGGGACCGGGACACCGAGACCCTGGTTCTCCTGGACGCCTCCGGCAGCATGGCGGGCCGGCTCCTGGGCCGACCGCTGTGGGACACGGTGCGGGACATGGGCCGCGAGGCCGTGGCCAAGCTGCCCGATTCGGCCCAGAGCGCGATGGCGATATTCGCCGACCGGCCTGCCCTGGCCCCCACTCTGCCGGACCGCCCCGCCGAGGGCGCCGCCACCGACTACGCCGCCGCCCTGCGCTGGGCCGCCGACCGCCTGCAGGCATCCCCGGCCCGGGTCAAGGACATCATCCTGGTGACGGACCTGCAACGCTCCGGCTTGCCGCCGCGACCCCTGGCCAACTGGCCCGCGGGGATCACCGTGCGCCTCCGCGAGGCGCCGCTACCCGGAACCTACAACCTGGCCGTCGCCGCGGTGACCTGCCTGACCCCAGTCCCTGGCGCGGAGGCACGCTTTGCGGTGCAGTTGGTCTGTTCCGGCCCGCCGCCGCCCGGCACCCTCGACGTGAGCTTCCAGATCGATGGCCGCGAGGCCGAACAGCGCTCTCTGCCCATGGGCTCTCAGGAGGCCGTCTTTACCGTGCGGCAGCCACCGGTGGGCCTCTGCCGGGGGTCGGTGCGCCTGGCCTCGGCAGATGCCTGGCCGGGAGACGACCGCCTGGACTTTGCGGTCACGCTCTGGCGACCGCTGCGCCTGCTGCTGGTCGAAGGACACCCGGCCCAGGCGAACCCGGAAAGTGGCGGGTACTTCCTCGCGACCGCCCTGGCCGGCGAACGCGACGGCGCAGGGCGCGCCGTCTACACCCTCGAGACCCGCACGGAGGTGTCCGGGGGCGGCGGCGCCGACGCGGTCTGGCTGTGCGATGTTCCCGCGATCCCGGACGTCCAGGCCAAAGCCCTGGCCGAGGCGGTCAAACGCGGCATGGGCCTGGTGCTGTTCCTGGGGGACAACGCGGACTCCGCCGCCCTGCGCTCGCTGCGCCAGGCCGGCCTGCTGCCCGCCGCCGTCTCCGCCAACCGCCTCGCCGTCCCGGAGGCCATCGCCGACTGGGACAGCGCCCACCCCGTGATGCGGGCCTTTGGCGCCGCCGAGACCGGCAACCTGCGGCGGATCGTCTTCCGCGATGCGTTCCAGCTCAAGCCGGATCCCGGCAGCGTGGTCCTGGCCCGCCTGTCGGGCGGTCGCCCGGCGCTGGTGGCGGGGACGTTAGGCTCAGGCCGCTTGGTACTGGTCGGCAACCCTTGCAGCCGGGCCTGGACCGACTGGCCCACCGAGCGTATCTTCCTGCCCCTGGTGCGGGAGGTTGCCGCGCATGTGACCGGTCTGCGCGAGCGCACCGGCGGCCTGGCCAGCACCCCGGCATCCATCACCACTCCCGGAGTGCCCGGTGTACGCGAGGGCGAGCCCTTGACCATGGTCATCCCGGAGCCGCTGGAGATGCGGGTGGAGCGCTGCTCCGAGCTGGACTTTCGGGCGGCGCTCGGCATTGGGCCCGCTCCCGAAGACGAGCGCGATGCCGCCGCCGAGAGCACCCTGCCGCCCTCGCGTGAACGCCGCCGGGAATGGTGGCGCTGGCTGGCTGTGGCCCTGGCCGGGGTACTGCTGCTCGAGGGCTTGCTGAACGATCTGCCCCGACGTCGGGCCGTCACCTAGTGGGGCGTCTGGACAGTCAATCTGAGGCTAAAAGTCGAGGGTTGACCCCAAAGATCAGCGCGCTTCGACGCGCAGTGATTGCAGCACCCGCCGCGCCTGGTTGGCGCCCTTCCGGTCGCTCCAGAAGCACAGCACATGACCATGCCGCTCCGGCATCAGGAAGAAGGCGCCCTGGAGCCGACTTGGCACACCCTCACGGCGGAAAGTGCCAGCCAGCACCAGGCAGGACTGGCCGTTGAGGCGCTCCTGGCCGACGCGGTAGTCGAGGTCGGAAATCCCCGGCGTGGCCCGCACCTGCGTCATGGCCTGTTGCACCAGCGCCCCCGGGTCTGGCGTGCTGGCTGCGGAAATGGGGCCGCCGTTGGCGACCACCGCCAGGTTCGGACAGCGTACCTGGAACAGTGCCCCGCCACTGCCGGCGCGAGAAGCCTCCGGCGCCGCCGGCAACTCGACCACCAGGCCGGTCCCCTCGAGGCTATACATCGTCCAGCGCGGCCCCAGCCAAAGAGCCGTGACCAGGCTGACTCCGACCACCGTTGCCACCACGGCCAGTGCCGCGACGCGGCGTTGCGGAGTCGCGGAGAGGCGCGCAAAGACGAGTTTGATGGAGGCGGGGATCATAGACACGACCTCTCCAGATTCTGTTCCAACCTCACCGGGTCCGGCGGCAGCCCCCGGCGTGGGCATACCGTAGTGGCAGGAAGCCCGTGCCGCCAGCCTCCTTGGCCCGCATGGGCACTGGTCAGTTCCGTAGGTGCTGACTACTCAGGTCCTGGGGTTCAGGGTTCAGCGCTGGCCCCGGATAGTGCCCGGCGCCGTCGGCACCCCGACCGCGGCTCAGTCAGCTGGCGCGGTCGCCCGGCCAAGGACCTCGGCGCACTCGTCGAGACTGTCCCCCAGACGTTCTCGGTAAGCCAACAGGGGCGCGGCGTCCCGCGTGATCCAGAGGCGCTTCACTTCGAAACCTGGGTTCGAAAGCGGCTCGTCGCGCCGGCCCCGGCGGACGCTGATATCGTCGAAGAAGGCCTTGGGTAGCGGGACGTCTTTGCCGGTCGGCACAGAGGTCAGGCAGGCCACCAGGCTGAGGCGCAGCGACACGGTCCCCGGCGGCGCCGTGGGCACCGCGACCTGGCCCTGGATGAAGGTCTTCGGGCCGGTTGAGCCGGACACCGGGTCGGACTCGCAACGCAGCAGAACCGCCCCCTGCGCGTCGCGGAATTCGGCCCGGATGCAGGCCTGGCCGGTGAGATCGTCCGTCTTCACCCAACCGCTCACGGTGCAGGGCTTGCCGGGGGTGATCGGGAGGTCCTGGTAGACGGCCGCTTCCTGCCCCCCCGGTACGACCCTGAGCGCCTGCTGGCCGCCATGCAGGGCGTTGGGGTGTACGGTGATGGAGAAGGGCGCGTCGCTGCCCGCCACGGTCCAGCCTGGAAACGCCCCGGAGCTCGCCTCCACGACCGTAGCCGGCACCGTCAGCAGCGCCCGGGCCCGCTTGGCCACGCTTTTCCAGCCCGGCGGTCGCAGGCCCTCCAACTCTGCCACCCGCGCCTGGAGCTGAGCCAGGTACTCGTAATCCTCGATGCCATCGCGAATCCGCTTGACCCGCGGCGTGGGCAGCATGCCACCCGCGCCGTCCGGATAGAAGAGATTGCCTCCGCCATTATCCTCCGACAGCTTCTGGGTGAAGGCGTTGGCGTAGGCGGTCTGCCACTCGGATTCAGGCCGACTCTTGTCCTGGATGCCCTGGTTGTTCGGCCACTCGCGCTGCACCGCCCAGTACAGGTGCCCGGTCACTCCCTCCGCCCAGTCCGCGCTGAAGAAGCCGCGCTGCACCGCCCCCGGAAAATCGATGCGGAAGTCGGGTTCCGTACTGAGGCGATCCGCGCCCACGGAGTACCACCAGGTCTCGCGTTCCCTGGCCAGGTCGGGGGTACACTCGTTGGTGGGGACGACAAAGATGTCGACGAAGTCCCGCAGGCGAGCATCGGGCCGGCTCGTGTTGATCCGCTTGATGCCGGGGTAGCGAGTCTGGAAACCCTCGTAGGCCTTGCGCATGCTCGGCACCCGCTCCGGCCGCGTGGCGAGAATCTCATCGTACCCGAAGAGGTAGGTCCGATCGAGTGCACCCAGCCCTCGCAACAGCGCCACCTTCGGCTGCAGGGCCTCGAGGGAGCGCCCGATCTCGTCATCCGTCTGTCCGCCGCACGAGAGCAGGAAGACATTCATGCCTCGGCCCAGGCAGTGTTTGACCGTCTCCTCGTTGAAGAACTCCTTTCCCGAGTCCCACATCGGCACCGGCCCCAGGCGATGATCGAGCATCGTGTCCTGAGCCGCACGGAACTGGTCAGGCGTCAGCTTCTGGCCGTAATACTGCTCCATCCAGGATAGGCCAAAGGCGAAGGCCACCTTCAGGGTTGGCGTGACCGGCAAGTGGAACTCCCGCACGCGCAAGCTGACCGGCAACTGGCGCAGCCCGCCCCCGCTGGCGACGCTGACGGCGCCGCGGTAGCGTCCCGGCGCCACCCCGCGGTCCGGCACCCGCAGATCGATCCAGTAGGGTTGGAACTGCCCCGGCGCCACGCTTTCCCACCCCGCCGGCCGCAGCAGATCGTAGTAGCGCCCCGGCAGCGCCTCGGTGGAGCGCCCCGGGGTGCCGATCCGCACGCTGCCCACGGCGTAGATGGTGACCTCCACCCCCGCCAGACCCGAGACGGAGACTCGGAGGTCACGCAAGGTCTCTGCCGAGGCGTTGGCCAGGATGATCTGGAACCCCTCCGTCTCCCCCAGCGCAGCACTGATCTCAACCGTGGACGCCCCCCCCGCCGGGGCGCTCCCCTCGCGCCAGGTACACAGGCTGTCGTAGGCCGCCAGTGAGAAGCCAGACTGGCGCGCCGCCGTAGCCACGCCAGTACAGCCACAAACGAGTCCGAGCCCAAGCCCAAGTCCGAGCGCCGCCAGAACCCGCCAATGGGCGAGACGCCAGAGCCCGTTTGCCGAGCCGATTGAACGAGACCGCATGCCGGTGTCCCTCTTCGTCTGTCGCCCGCAGGTTCCGGGGTGACCCCGGGAACCCTGAACCCTGAACCCTGAACCCTGAACCCTAGAACCCGGTTCTCAGACAAGCCCGCCCGCTGGTTTGTCTCCCGCCGGCCCCGCGTCTGCATCCGTGCCAGGGTCCGTGCGGATGTCGGCGGACTTGAGGAGTTCGTCAAGCTGGTCAAAGGGCGAGAAAATGGAAGGGGCAGGCTGATTGTCCTCGGGCACCGCCCCCCCATGGTACACCGCCAGCTTGTACTTCTCGTGTTCGTGGTCGTGACAGAACAGGCACAGCAGTTCCCAGTTACTGCCGTCGGGGGGGTTGTTCTTGAAGTTGTGGTCCTTGTGGTGGACCGTCAACTCCCGCAGCCGCCGCCCTTCGAATTCGCGCTTGCAGCTCCCACAGATGTGCGGCAGCAGCTTCAGCGCCCGGTCCCGGTAGCCAGCCTGCCGGACCGTGGCGTTCTGCCGTAAGTCCCGCAGAATCTGCTCCTGGTTCTCAGCATCGGGAAGCTTCTGGTTGGCTGCCATGAATGCACTCCTGCCCAGCCGCACCGCCACTCACGTCAAAGACCGCGGTTCTGTCGCCGCGTAAGATGACGCCGCGGGCGCCGCTTGGCCAGTCCGCGGCGGATGGTAATGCCGCCCCTTGGAGAGGCGCCTGGCCTCAGGCGCGGCGGTGGAGCCCACCGCATCTCCAGCCGATGGGAGCGCCCGGGGCCGCCCGGGCACTGGCCGCGAGCCGCGGCCGGTCCATTCCCCTGGAGAGGCGCCTGGCCTCAGGCGCGGCGGTGGAGCCCAC
>CAIZKT010000572.1:0-4523 GCA_903933565.1 uncultured Victivallales bacterium
GCCCTCCAGGCGATCCGGCGCGTCCCGGCCGGATCGGAATGGGACCCGCGTCGGCAAGTCTCATCATTCCGGTATGTCCGGCCCCAGCTGGGGGCCCGGCTGATCCGCCGCGGCGGCCTGACCCCTGAACCCTGAGTAGTCACCACTCACGAAACTGACATGCGCCCGCTGGCGCCGGAACCCCGGCCTGACCGGTTGTCATCCGGCCAGACGCATGCATGTTCTGTACGGATTTTACCGAACCCCAGAAACGTCGCCGGTTAGTGCCGGTCGGAGGACAGCCCATGCGTCTCGCGGAGCCCTATTTCGCCAGTATCGTTGCCGCCTGGCCGAGGTCGCGCGAGTCGCGCGGGCTGAGGCTTGGTGTACTGCTGGGCTTGGCAAGTATGATCGTCCAGTCTGCGCCGCCGCCGCCGGTGCTGCTGCCGAATGCCAGTTTTGAACAGGCCGGGGCCGGGCGCGTCGACAGCTATTCACAGACCGACCTGGCGGCAGCGGCGGGGGAGGCACTGATGGGTTTGCCCGACGGTTGGGCGGCGTATCAGTGGGGGCCGCAGGGCAGCCGTTTCAGGGTGGCGGTGGAGAAGGGCGTCGGCCACTCCGGCGCCGCGGCGCTGCGCTTGCAGAACCTCGACAGCGCGGCCAAGGGCGGTGTCTACGCCCATCCCCGGCTGGAAGCGGGGACGTACCAACTCGCGGTGTGGGCCCGCACCGCGCCGGGCAAGACGGGACGCTTGGCCATGTATCTGGCCTCGGCCTACTCCCCGCCGCTGAAGGTCACCGAGACCTGGACACGCCTGGTCTTCGAAAACGCCGTCGACAAACCGGTCGAGCGTGCCGAGATCAACCTGCAGAATGCCTCCGGCGAGCCGAGCGTGGTCTGGGTAGACGATGTCGAACTGCTGGGCACTTCGGCGCGCCACTACGAGACGGTGGCCGACAGCCGCCCGGAACGGCCTCGGACACTGCTGTTCAGCCCGATGAACGCCAACTATCTGCGCGACACGGCCAAGCTCTGGGCCGAGCGCGGCTTTCGCGGCTTCCTCTTTGATGGGATGATGGCCAGTTGGGGGTCGGATGTGTGGGCGGTCGATGGCGACCCGAAGACGCAGGGTGAAGACGACGGGCTCTATCGCGAGGTCAAGGCCTGCAACGACGAATGCCGGCGCTACGGCATCGACTCGAACTTCGTCAAAGTGGCCTTCTATGGAGAGCTGCCCGACTGGTTCGACGATGCCGCCTGGGTGCAACTGGCGGGCAACTTTCGCCAGGGCGCCCGCTTTGCCCGCCTGACCGGCTGTGTCGGCGTCGCCATCGATACCGAGTACGTCGCGGCGCAATACGACCTCGGCTGGGCTGGCTATGCGAAGACTCCTCGCGCGCCGCAGGAGCTGAAAGCGAAGGCCAGGGAGCGCTGGCGCACGGTGGTAGCCGGCATGCTGGAAGAGTTTCCCGCGCTGGTGCTGTTGACCCTGCCAGAAGGGATGATCTACTACGGCCCTCTCTACAACGAGGTCTTTGCGGGTATGCTTCAGGCCTGTGCCGATGTCGACGCTCCCAACGGCCTGCACGTGCTGACCGAGGGGACCTACCACCTGACCGCGCCTTCCGCCCTGGCGAAGTACCCCGGTCGTGTCACCGCCCTGATCGACGAGGAATTACCTGGCCCCCTGGCAGACTACTGGCGTCGGCGTTGCAGCGTGGCCATGGGCGCCTGGCCCCTGGGCTACTACCGGACCGTCACGGACCCGGCGGGTAAGTCCCTCGGTTACGCGGGCAAGAAGGAGATCTTCGGAGATAAGGTCATCGGCTCCTACGCCGACAAGAGTGAGTGGTACACGCCGGCCGTGTTCAAAGAGCAGATGGCCGGACTGAATACCTTCTGTCCGCGCTACAACTGGATCTACGGCCATGGCTGCGTGTTCTGGCAGTGGACCGAGGCTGAACTCAAGAAGTACCAATCCTGCGCCCACCGCTCGGCCAGTAACGCGACCTTGCCCACGGTGACGAACTTGGCCGAGTATACCGAGGCCATCGCCAAGCCGCTGCTGCTCAAGGAAGCCGCCGAGGAGTGAGGAGAGGACTGGGAATGGGCTTCAGGATTGCCTCTGCTCAGCCTTTCCGGAACGCGGCCTCTTCGCCTGCCGCGGTTCGCCGCGGCGAATGGCGGAAAACTCGGCTGCCCGGGGGCCGGACGTACCGCAGTGAGACTGCTGCCTTGGTTCTATGGGCCGTGGCCCTTGCCCCGGCGGTCGTAGTGCAGGCCCAGGCGCCTTCAGCGGAGACGACGATGACACAGACGCATTCCCCGGCCGCCGCACGGCTACGGCTATCACGGGCGGACTTGCCGCGCTTGAAGGGAGCCCCCCGCGCCGAGGTCTTCGCCGCGCTGGGCTCATTTGACGAGCGCGGCCTGACCGACGCGGAGTTCCTGCCGCGGGCGTTGGACCTGCTGGACCCGGCCCGGGTGGCGGGCCTGGCCGAGGCCCGCGTGGCCGGGGACCTGCCGGGGGCCTTGGACGCCGTGTTCCGCGCCTGCCGGAGCACCACGCATGTCCCGGCCAAGCCACCCGTCAGCCCGGCGACGCTTGATATGGCCGACGCGGTGCTCCAGAACCGCTTCAGCTTCTACGGCGAGATGCACCAGCTTCCCGCCAGCATCGATTGGGAGAGTAATCCGGGCACGGCACACTGGGGCCACGACCTGAACCGCTTCGGCTACCTCGGGCCGTTGACGCAGGCCTTTCAGGGCCGCGGGGACCCTCGCTACAGCCGCAAGGCCGTGGACCTGATTCTGGATTGGATCGCGAAAGCCGATACCGCCCGCTGCTTCGCGGGTACGCCGTACATGTGGGGGTCGTACCTCAACAACGCCATTCACTGCCAAGTCTGGTGTCAGAGCCTGAAGCCGCTGCTGGCTCGCGAGCAGGTTACCGCGGTGGAACTGCTGCGGGTGCTGAAATCACTGCACGACCAGCTCGCCTATCTCGAGATTGTCACCAACGGCCATGCGGGCAACTGGCCGACCATCGGCTGCCAGGGCATGCTCGACTGCCTGGGGGCATTTCCGGTCCTGCGCGATACCGACCGCTTCGTGGCCTATTGCCTCGACACGCTCGGCCGCCAGATTGCCGATCAGGTGTTGCCGGATGGGGTTCAGGACGAGTTGACGCCGCACTACCACCTCTGCGTCGTGGGCAACCTGCTCTCGGCCACCCGCTCGCTGCGGGCTCTGGGTCGTGAACTCGACCCCAAGACGATGGCGACCCTGGGCCGGATGGTCCATTACCTGCAGCAGGCCACGATGCCTGACGGTAGCCGGCAGGCTGCGTTCAACGATTCCGATCCCGGGGTTACCGGGAACATCCGGGGGAGTCTGGCCGCCCTGGGGCTGGAGGCCATGCTGTCAACGCCAGCCCAGCTTGGCCCCGAGGTGTTTCCCTATGCCGGGGTCGCCTTCTTGAGGCAGCGGCAGGACCAGGGCGATCTCTATCTCGCCTTTGACGCCGGCCCCTACGGTCGTGGCCACCAGCACGAGGACAAACTTGGCTTCTGGCTCTTTGCCTATGGCCGCAGCCTGCTGGTCGACCCCGGCCGGCATCTCTACGATGGGTCGGCGGTGTCGTACTACGGTTTCCTGAAGAGCACCGCGGCGCACTCGACCCTCCGCCTGGACGGATTGGGCCAATACAGCGCCGGGCGGCCGGACACCTGGATTGCCAAGGCCCCACTCGACCTGGGCTGGCAGGCTGCCCCCGGCGAGCTCCGCGCCGCGGGGGCGTACGATCTCGGCTACGGCAAGGACAATCTGCTCAAGGTCGTCCACCACCGCGAGATCGTTTTCGTCAAGGAGCGGTTCTGGGTCGTGTTCGACGTCGTCAGCGGGGCAGGGGAGCACGCCATCGAATCGCGCTTCCAGTTTGCGCCCGGCTCGTTGCGGGTGGACGGCACGACGGCGCACACGGAGTTCGCCGATGCCAACCTGCTGTTGCGGGCGGCTCCGCTGGCGCCCTTCACGGACATCCACGTCGAATGTGGCCGGGAGAATCCGCGTGGGGGCTGGTACTCGGAGAGCTACAACCGGATCGAGCCGGCGCCAGCGCTGTCGCTGTCGCTGCGTACAGCCTTGCCCTGGCGGGCGGCGACCTTGTTGTGGCCGTACCGTGGCACGACGGCGCCAGCGCTGGAGTTCGTCTTCGATGGCATGCGGGCTCGCCTCACCAGTGCTGAACTGGGAGAGCTGAGTGTCGTCTGCTCGTTGCCGTAAGGGCCGGGCTGGCGTCTCTGTTCCGCCTGGCGCCCGACGGCGCCAGGCGTGGAGCCGCGCTCGGCTCGACCGTCCCCCAGCCGCGCCGACTACCCCTGAACCGACCAGCGCCCCGCCGTGCCGGGCAGCGCAACAACCCGTGGTCTGTATGCCGTATCTGATTGCGCGAGAATATACTCCGTCATGAATGGCCCGGCGCCAAGCCAAAGCGGTGTCGCGGTCGCCGCCTTGGCGACCTTGCCACACGCACTCCACC
>CAIZKT010000573.1:0-2750 GCA_903933565.1 uncultured Victivallales bacterium
CCCCGTGTCCCTGGAGCCCGCGATGCCAAGGACCCGCAGGGGCCTGGTTCGCGGTATCTTGAGCGAGACGCAGGGCAGGGGATACGGCGGAGACCGCCGGCTCCAAGGCGCTTAGCGCCCGAAAGAAGAAACCGCCCTGGTGTTGGCGCGTCGGCGTGGGCAAGGTGGGGGCACAGGCTGTAAGGTAGGCGGGTTGCGACCGGCGGCGTTTCGTGGTCTTGCCCCCGCCTGTCGGCGCCGCGAAGTCAGGGAGGCAGCAGCCATGCCAGGCAGGGATGACGTGACGGTGTGGGTTCGTGAACTCGGTAATTTCCGTACCCGTGCCAAGGCTCGGAAACAGTTGGAGCGCTGCGGTTCGGCGGTCGCCGAGCAGGTCGTGCCGTTGCTCAGCGATGGGTCATTGCCCGAGAATGTGCGCTGGGCCGCGATCATGGTGGTCAAAGCCTGGGGGTACGCACCGGCCGCGCCGCTGCTGCTCCAGGTGGTGCGGACGCACAGCGGCCTGCGCGGCGCCGCGATCCAGGCGTTGGAGGCGCTGACCGGACTGGCCATCGGCTACGCCCCCGATGAATGGGAGCACGCCTTGGCAGACCTTGAGGCCTATCGCCGCGAGCACCAGGAGCCCGAGGCGCTGGCGCTCGCCCTGGCCGATCCCAACGGCGAGCCGGACGGCTGTCGGCTGTTTCGGCAGGCGCTGGGGAACCTGGCTACCGAGATCACCTGGGAGGACAATGCCTATCTCTACCTGCGCATGGCCCTGGAGGGTGGCAGGAAACAGCAGATCGTGGTGACCTTTAGCGAACTGGACTCCAGCGGCAAGCCGCTCACCACCATGTACACCGAGTGCGGCACCCTGCGGCCTGAAGTCGTGGACAGCATCGCCCGGCGCAACCTCACGGCCCGCTATGGGAAGTTCTACACCCAGAAAGACGAGAAGGGAAACGACATCGTGGTCATGCGTGAGACCGTGCCGGCCCTGCGCCTGACCCCGAAGTTGGCGCGGGATATCGTGCTCTCAATCGCCGGGGAGGCGGATTCGCTGGAGTTAGAGATGACGGGGGCAGACCGTATTTGAGCGGTGCCGCGGGCTGCGGGGGGGAGTATTTTGCTTGAAAACGGCGATCCTGTCCGACGTCCACGCTAACCTTCCGGCACTGAACGTCGTGCTGACCGACATCTTCAGCGTGGGCGTGGACCGCATCATCAGCCTGGGCGACCTGGTGGGATACGGCCCGCAGCCAGCCGAGGTGCTCGAACAGGCCTACGCTCGCATTGGTCACTTCGTGCTCGGTAACCACGACGCCGTGCTCGCCGGCCGCATGGACCCGGGGGTGTTCAATGCGTCGGCCCGGAAGATGATCGACTGGACGGCCAGCCGCGTCGATCGTAAAGCGCGCTCCTTCCTGCGGACCCAACCGTACCTCCTCACCGGACCGGATTACCGTTGCAGCCATGGCAACCCCGCCAGCCCGGCGACCTTCGGCTACCTGCTCGAGGCCGCGGATGCCAGCGCGGCCTGGGCCGCCACGACGGAACCCTGTCTCTTTGTCGGCCATAGCCATGTGCCTGGGCTGTTTGTGCTGGGCCAAAGCGGCACCCCACACTGGCTGGAGCCGCAGGACTTTTCCTTCGAGGAGCACAAGCGCTACATCGTCAACGTCGGCGCCGTTGGCGAGCCGCGGGACGGCGATGTGCGCGCCTCGTACTGCATCTTCGACGAGGAGCGGAAGGAGGTGTTTTTCCGGCGTGTAGCCTTCGACCTGGAGGCCTATCGGCGGGCGGTGGAGCAAGCCGCACCGCCCCTGCGCACGGCGTACTTCCTGCAAGTGGCGGCCAGTGGTGCGCCGAGGCCGCTGCGAGAGGTGCTCGACTTTCATCCGCCCAGCCGGGAAGCGGTGCGCGACCAGAAAATCACCATCCAGCGCCTCGATCGCGCGGTCCGCTCCGCCCGGCGTTGGCGCCGGGGCGCGGCGGCGTTGTTGGCGCTGCTGTTGACCGCCGTCGCCAGTGCGGGCTACCTCTACCGGCAGGCGCAACCCAGGATCGTGGAGCTGGCGGCGGTCAATGCTGGCCCTTTGGCGTCCCCAGCCTGTAACGCGGGTTGCCTCGCCGCGCCCGACCGGGCCGGGCTGGTTACCGCGACGGCGCGGCTGCGGGACTGGACCGTGCGGCTAACCGACCCCGCCCGGCAAACCGCCAGCGTCCGTGACGACCAGAAGGACGAGCGCCCAATCCGGGTCTTCCGCCTGACCTCGACCAAGCCATTGCCCATGGCCCTGCTGGCACGGCCAATCAAGGCGTACGCCGGAATGCGCTTCCAGGTCCAGGCCACCTGCCGGAGCAGCTCCCCACTGCAAGGCTACGCCGAGTTGCGCCTCCTGCACCGGGGCAAGGACGGCATCGAACGGCCCCTGCTGCACTGCCCGCTGGACAACCTCTCCGCCGAACGCTGGCGCTCCTACCGCCGAAGCATCGCCGCGGAAGGACTGCCCCAGGATGGCGAACTGCGCTGGACCCTCAGCGGCGAGTTCGTCGGCGAACTACTGCTGCGCGACGCCGACCTGCAACGCACCAAGTGAACGACGCAGGGGCCTTGCTGAACCCTTGGACCTGAGTACTCGCCACCCGCGGGGGCGCAAGTCAGCTCCGTAGGGGTTTGCTTGTATGAGACTTGCAGCAACCTCGTATGACCCAAACCGCTTCCCATTCCGCCCCTCGTCCGCCGCGGCGGACGAAGGGCGTTGGAGGGC
>CAIZKT010000574.1:0-2924 GCA_903933565.1 uncultured Victivallales bacterium
ACCTTCGCACCGAGGTCGCATGGTCCGCCCCTTCAGGGCTCAATCTTCGCTGTGGACGGGTACCCAGGGCGTTGCCCTGGGCGCCCGAAACGCCCCCTTGGGGCTGAATACCACGGCCCATCCTTATTGCACAGATCCAATGAAAGGCCCGAGCATGCGCCGCGCACTGCACCTCCTTGTCTGGCTGCTGCTCGGGGGCTCGCTCGTCGGCCTCCCCCCGGCCGTCGCCGACGCCCTGCCGCCGCAGCTCGAGGCGCTGGGACGGCTCTCGGTCATGCTCGGCCGACCCACCGACCGCTCCATCACCCTCAATCTCCTCGCCCGTGAACCCTTGACGGTGACGGTCGAGTATGGCGCCGTCCCAGGCCCGGACCCGACGCCGATGGCGCCGGTCAACCTGCAAGGCGGGGTCCCGGCCGAAGTGCGGCTGACGGGCCTGAAGCCCGACACCGCCTACGTCTACCGGCTCCGCTCGCGGCCGCCCGGCACAACCGCCTTCACCGCTGGCCCGGAGTGCGGCTTCCACACCCAGCGCGCCCCCGGCAGCACCTTCAGCTTCGAGATTCAGGGCGACTCCCACCCCGAACGCCCTCAGCAGTTCGACGGCGCCCTCTACACCCAGACGCTGCGCGCCGCCGCGGCGGACCGCCCCGACTTCTACCTGACCAGCGGCGATGACTTCAGCGTCGACAAGACCCCGCGAACCACGGCCGACCCCACCTACACCCTCTACAACCGCGAGGCCTACCGCAGCGGTGCGGCCCTGCCCAACTCGGGCCGGGTCCGCGTCACCGTCTCCCCCGCCAAGCTCAGCCTCGACTACCTGCGCTCCTGGCTGCCGAAGGATGCGACGGCAGAGCACCCCGATGGCGAGGTCGCCTTCCACTACGAGATCCCAGCCCCCGCCGGTCAACCTGCGCCCGGCACAGATGCAACGCCCCCTGCAGCGGACAGAAAGGCTCCATGAGAACGCTGAAGTACCCCCTGCTCTGCGCTTGCCTGCTCGCCACCTCGGCCTGGGCCTACGAGCGCTTCGGCGGCCCCACCGAGTTGCTCTTCTGCGACTCGGAGAAGGCCTTCAGCGGCTATACCCTCTTCGGCGTCGGCAGCCGTACTTTCCTGCTCGACCTGCAAGGGCGCGTCTGCCACACCTGGCCGGTTGGCACCAACCCGCACCTGCTCGACAACGGCAACATCCTCGATGCTTCCAAGGACGACCCCAGCGGCTTCCAGGGCTTCACCGAGGTGGACTGGGACGGCAAAACGGTGTGGGAATACTCCGAGAAGCGCGCTGGCTATGCCCCGCATCACGACTGGGTGCGCCTCGAGAACAAGGCCCTCCGGGCGCCCACCACCCTCTACATCGCCAACCGCTCCATCACCCACGAGCAGGCCATCGCCGCCGGCGCCGACCCGGCCAACGGCCCCTACCGCGATGGCCAGATGGACGCTATCGTCGAGGTGGATAGGGGGGGCAACGTCGTTTGGGAGTGGTGGTTCTTCGATCATGTCGTGCAGGACCTCGACCCCGCCAAACCGAACTACGTCGGCGTCGGCAAGACCGTCGCCGACCATCCCGGCCGAATCAACCTCAATCTGCCCGGACGGCCACTCAAACGCGATTGGCTGCACTGCAACTCGTTGGACTACAACGCCGAGTCGGGACACCTCGTCATCAACTCCGTCCAGGGCGAACTCTACGTCATCGACCACGACGGCACCTTCATCCCCGGCGACCCGACCGCCTCAATGGCCAAAGCCGCCAGCCCGGCGGGCGACTTCCTCTACCGTTTCGGCGACCCGGCCCGCTACGGACAGGGCGAGCCGCCCAAGGTGCTCGAGAACTGGGATTCAGCCACGACCGGCCACAAACAGATGGGCGGCGCCCACGACGCGCACTGGATTCGGCCCGGCCTGCCGGGCGCCGGACACCTCATGGTCTTCAACAACGGCCAGTACCTCTACCAGCGCACCCCACAGTCCTCCGTGCTGGAGATCAACCCCTGCCTCGATGCAAACGGCCGCGACACCGGCGCCTACGTCAACCCCCCCGGGGCCGGCTACCGGCGCGAAACCTACGACAAGGATACCCACAACCAGCCCCGACAAGTCTCTACCCAGGTCGTCTGGAGCTTCCGCTCCGTCAACAGCCACAGCTTCTTTAGCCACATCGGCTCCAGCGCCCAACGCCTCCCCAACGGCAACACCTTCGTCTGCTCCGACACCGAAGGCCACTTCTTCGAAGTCACCGCCGCCGGCGCCCTCGTCTGGGAGTACCTCAATCCCGTCACTCGCGACGGCGCCGTGAAGGTGCTGGGGGACGCCCTGCCGATGACGAACTCCGTCTTCCGCGCCTATCGCTATGGCCCGGATCACCCCGCCCTCAAAGGCCGCGACCTGACCCCGACGGGCACCCTCACCGAGCGCGCCGCCCAAGGCCTCGATCCCAAACCCCAGCGCCGTCCCCCCGGAGACCGTTCGCCAGGCAAAGGCAACAGTGGCAAAGGCGGCGGACGCGGCTCGGGTCAGGATGGCCGCCCGCCCCGCGACGCACCTTCCGAAAAGTGAAAGAGGCTCATGCCGAACCCTCGGCTCACCAGCCTCTCGCCTGGAGTCGGCGGTCCGCACCGGCTCCGCCGGGGCTTCCGCCGTACCTGGGGGTCTTGCCGACGGCGGGCACCGCGAACCGGCCCGAGACGGGCTCGGCATCGCGGGCTCCCGGGCCAGACGCGGGGTTCCGCCAGAGCCTCGGTGTTCTGAGCAGACTAGTAAGGACCTCTGGGCTCCGTTCGGCCGCCCCGAAGACGTGTAAGGACGTCTGAGGCCTGGGCTCCGTTCGGCCGCCCCGAAGACGTGTAAGGACGTCTGAGGCCTGGGCTCCGTTCGGCCGCCCCGAAGACGTGTAAGGACGTCTGAGGCCTGGG
>CAIZKT010000575.1:0-21936 GCA_903933565.1 uncultured Victivallales bacterium
AGGCCCTCGACCCTCTGCGGTTCTCAGACAAGCGAACCCCTACGGAGCTGACTTGCGCCCGTGTCCAACCTCCCTACGCTACCTGTGACGGTCGGTTGCGCCAAGTGGATACCCCCCTTCATTGATTTCCCTGGGCCGACCTCTATAATGCTTTCTACTGAATCCTGGCCTTGTTTTGCCCACTTTCTGACCTGGGGGGTTCGTCATGCGGAATGCTCTTTGCAGAGGCTTTGCCGCCATCATGCTGGCCGCGCTTTCCGTCCGGGCCGCGTCGCCCTTGGTGGCCGTGGTCCGCCAGGGCGAGGTCAAGATCGACGGCAGGCTGGACGAAGCCGCCTGGGGCAAGGGCGCCTGGCAGAGCGACTTTGTCTCGGCCAGCGCCGCCCGCGACAACGCTGGCGCGCCGCGGTCGGCGGCGGTCCAGACCCGCTTCAAGGTGCTCTACGACGGCGCTGCGATCTACGTGGCCGCCGAGTGCGACGAGCCGCAGATCGAGACCCTGAAGGCGACCTACACGGCGCACGACAGCGAGGTCTACGCCGACGACTGCCTGGAGCTGTTCATGGACCCGGCGGGCGACGGCCGTTACTACCACCATTTCGTGGTCAACTCCAAGGGCGCCTGGTATGACGACCTGGGCGCGGACTACGGGCTGGTTCATGTGAAGCGCTGGGAGTGTCCGCTGCTGGCCGCCGGCAGCGTGGATTTGGCGGCGAAGGTGTGGCGCTGCGAAGTGCGCGTCCCGCTGGCGGCGCTGCAACTCAGGCCGGACGCCGGTGCGACGTGGCTGTGGAATGTCACCCGCGAGCGGCACGCCACCGGGACTTTGGAGCTCAGCACCTGGGCACCGCTCAAGGGCAACTTCCATCAGCCCAAGCTCTTCGGTAAGCTTACGGATGTGGCGGCTGACTACGGCCGCTTCGCGGTCACGTTCGGCGAGCCGAAGGTCACGGTTAGCGGCGGCGGCAGCGGCATCAACGCCGTCGAGTTACGGGTACCGGTGACCAACGACGGCAAGCAGGCGCGGAGCTTGCGGTTCAGTGCTGAGAGGTTTCTGGCTCCCGAGTCGGCGGTCACGGCGGCCGCTTTTGAACTGGCGGCTGGCGCCAGTCAGACGGTAACGTTGGCCGGGCTCAAGGTACGCGCCGGCGACAGCGATGCGGCCATTCAGCTCACGGCCACCGACACCGTCTTGGGCGAGCCGGTCAAGATAGTCGTCAAGCGCCTGGATGCGGAGTACCGCCCGCTGGCAGTGGACGTGCGGCAGCCGGTCTGCCGGGGCAATATCTACGCCACCGAGAGTGTGCCCGCCATCGTCTTCCGCGTCACCCTGGCTGCCGATATCGCCGCCAGGACAGCGCAGGTGGCCTACGCCTTGCGCGCGGCCGATGGTCGCGAGGTCGGCGCCGGCAAGGCGACCCTGGCCCAGCTCGCGGGGGAGCTGCAACTGGACGCTGCGACGCTGCCGGTGGGGACCTACGCGCTCACGGTTCGCGCCCTGGGTCAGGATGGCGCCACCGTCGTCGAGACGGCAACCACGATCCGCAAGCTGGCGCCTGCTCCCGGCAGCGAGGTGCGGGTGGACGAGCTCGGCAATGTGCTCGTCAACGGTAAGCCAAAGCTGTTCTGCGGCTGGTACGGCGGCATCCCGACCGAGGACCCGCGCGCCGAGGTGGTAGCGCTTCAGGATCTGTCGACGCCGGTGGTGCTCAGCGGCCTCACGCCGGCCGAGGTCGAGGCGCAGATCGGGGAGCCCTTCCGGCAGCGGGGCGTGTACTCGGTGGTCAGCATTGAGCCCGGCCGGCTCTTTGTCACCTTCAAACTGTGGCAGAAGCCCGGCGCTGGCAAGGAGCTGGTGGATGAGATCAAGACCTTGCCCGCTCCCAGCGAGGGCATGCAGGAGCTGCTGCGCCAACTGGTGGCCGCGGTCCGCGCCGAGCCGGGGGTGCTGGGCTACTACCTCGCCGATGAGCCCGAGATCAACGATGCGCGTTCCGACTGGATGGAGGCGACCTACGCCTTCATGCAGGAGCTGGACCCGTATCATCCGCTGATGGTCACCAACGACACTCTCGACGGCATCGTCACCCATGGCTACAAGACCTGCGATCTGCTCAGCCCCGACCCCTATTCGCCGGAATGGGAATACGTGCCCAACTTCATGAAGCGCTGTCGGGAGGTATTGCGCCGTGGCCAGGCGATCATGATGACCCCCTGGGCCGCGTCGGCGGATGCGCACTTCAACGTCGAATACGGCAAGACGCCACCGTACTCCTATGAGGTGATGCGGCACCAGTACCTCACCGCCCTGGCGCAGGGCTGCAAGGGCTACACCGCCTACGTCACCCCCTTCTTCATGCCGGAGCCGCGCTTGCGCTACGGCCTGCCGCCAATCTGGCGCGAAGTGCGCTTCCTGGAGGCTGCGTCGGCTAACCCCGTGACGCCACCCACCGTCGTGGCCGATGCCGAGATGATCGCCTGGGCGGGAGAGGCGGCTGGCAAGCTCTACCTGATGGTCTCAAACCTCAAGGCTGGGAGCCGCAGCGCTGCCATCAGTCACCCGCTGCTCAAGGGCGTCGCCTCATTGTACGTCGTGAGCGAGGGCCGCACGGCCGTGCCGGTCGATGGCAGCTTCACGGACCGCTTCGAGGCGGGGGCGGTGCATGTCTATACGACCGACCCGGCCGGCGCGACCCTGGCCACCATGGTTCAGGTTGCGGCGGAGATCAAGGCGCAAGAGGCGGCCTGTGTCAAGCCCGGCAACCTGCTGCACTGGAGCCGCGGCGTGCTGGCGCGCTCGGGGGAGGGGTTCTATGCGCCCTGGTTCAGCCAGTACTACTACTACGCCATCAACGGGGTTCTCGACGATGACGGCTGGACCCTCAGCCACACCGACAAGCCCTGCACCCTGGAGCTGACCCTGGCGCGGGAGGAGCAGATCGGGCGCGTCGTTCTCTACACCCCGAATCTGCTGGACTTCGACCTGCGCCTGCAGGCCGCCGATGGCAGGGTGCAGGTGGCCGCCGTCCGCGGTAACCGCACCCCGATCACCGAGCTGCGCTTTGCGGCGGCAACCCCGGTGCTGAAGCTCAGGCTGACGGCCCTGGCCAAGGCGGACGGCGCCGGGGTCCGGGGGGTCAAGCTGCGCGAGATTGAAGCCTACGCCGAGATCGGCGCCGGTCCGACCACGGCGCTGCAGCCCGAGGCCGCCACGGCCCAGGCGCCCACGCTGCCCACCTCCGCCGCCGAGACCGTCGGCGCGCCCCGGCTTTGGCGGGAGGACTTCACTCCCTTGAGCACGGCCCCGAAGTTCAATTGGGACGGCAAGGATGACAAGTGGGTCGTCGATGCCGCCAAGCTCAAGCTGGAGCCGAAGGACGGTGGCGGGGTGGTCATTGCCTGCACCGCAGCCGAGGGCTACGCCAGCGCCACCCACCTCTTCCCTTATGACAACGCCTACCGCTACTACCAGCTCAAGATCAGCGACGTCGCGGGTGAGGGCTATCGCTGGCTGGTGGGCGGCTTCGGGGACTCCTCCGGCAAACCTGGCTTTCGCGGCGCCGTGCATACCCTGCGCCCGGGCATCTACACCGTTGACACCCACTACGTGAACGCCATTTTCCGTGAGGGCACCGCCAAGCAGTGTTTCCTGACCCTCTCCAGCGCTGGCGCCGCCAAACAGGCCGATGGGAGCGTCAAGACGGGCCCTGCGATCACCCTGGATTGGCTGCAACTGGTACGTCGGCCAGAGGACGGCCTGGCGGTCACCCTGGCTGGCGGCGCGCCGCTGCCGGAGGTCCTCAAGCAGGGCGACGAGGTGCTGTTCCGGCTCTTCCTGGAGCAACCGGCTCTGGACGCCACCGTCGAGGTGAGCGGCGGTTCGAGCTATACCCCCATCGCCCTGAATGGCCAGAATAGCCTGCAACTGCTGCGCCGCGGGGCCAAGGATGGCAGGGAATGGGCGGCGCAGGTGAAGCTGGGACCGGGCACGGGCAAGTTCGATGGCAAGGCCAGTTACCCGGTCTTCTTCCGCGCCGTGATCACCGGCGGCAAGCTCAAGGACACCTACGCCACCGCCAGCCTGAAGCTCGAGTAGCGCTGCCAGCCCCGTCCGCGGGCGGCGGGTCTTGGCCCTCAATCCAAGGCGGAGACGTAGCGGACTTTCGCCTGGATGCCGAGGCGGGCCAGGAACTCGGCTTCAATCTCGATGCGCAGGTTCGCCAGGATGCGCATCTGGTCGCCGAAGAACTCATGTGAGACAGCGATGTCGATGCTGACGCCGCGCTCCGAGATATCAAGGCGGAAGGGCTGGCCAGCCGCCCGGGTCTTGGCCAGGACCTGGGCAATCTGGGCTTCGTAGACCGGTATCTCATTGATGCGCAGTTGGCCGTCCAGACGGGCCCCCGGATGCAGGATGATGCCGGTGCGGCCGCAGGGACACTCCTCGCGGACGGCGGTACAAGCCAGACGGGTCCGGTAGCGCAGCAGTGGCATGGCCTCCCGGCACAACGTTGTGATGACCAGTTCGCCGTCGTGAATCTCCACCAGAAAGTGGTCTTCGTTGGTGTGCAGATGGCCGTATTCGCACTCGACGCACAGGCCCGGATCCATGATCTCGGGAATGCCGAAGGTGCAGCGGACGCCGGCGAAGAGTCCCACCCCGATCTCGTTCTTGAGGCGCGCCTCGATCGGTCGGCTGAGCAGCACATTCCGTAGGTGCAGCGACTGCGGGTCAATGCGCCGAGCGGCCAGCAGGGCCACCAGTTCGATGGCGTTGGTGGGGGTGGTGACCAAGACTGTGGTGCGGTAGTTGCGCAGCACTTCGAGCTGGTACTCGATATGCACCGGGTCCTCGGGGATGACCGGGGCGCCGATCTGCTCGGCGGCGGTGACATAGCCAAAGGACTGCTCGAAGACGCCGGATTCGAAGCAGATCTGCACCACGTCGTTGGGGGTGACGCCGGCCGACACAAGTTGGCGGGCAGCGAGCCGACCCCAGTGCCGCAGATCGTTGGTCGTATAGCCCACCACCAGGGGGCGGCCAGCGGGGCCCACCGTGGAGTGCAGGCGTTTGACCTCCCGCAGCGGCAGGGCGAACATGCCATACGGGAAGGCGTCAATCAGGTCGGCGGGGCTGGTGAAAGGGAGTCGGCGGAGGTCTTCCAGGCAGCCCACCTGGGCCTCGCCGAGCTGTTCGCGGTAGCGCCGGACATTGCGTTTCAGCCGGGCCAGGAGCGCCTGCAGGCGTTCGAGCTGAATCTGCTCCATGAGAGCCGGACGCAAGGCTTCATTCTTGGCGTCGAAAGCAGTCATTCCCAGACCTCTCGGTAGCCTTTGCCCAGGTAGGCGCGCTTGACTTCGGGGTTCTCCCGGAGGGCCTCGCCAGTGCCCTCCAGGATCACTTCGCCCGTCTCGAGGACGTAGCCCCGATCGGCGATGCCGAGAGCCGCCACGGCATTCTGTTCGACGATGAAGACGGTGACCCCCTGGCTGCGCAGGCCGCGGACGATGTCGAAGACGTCCTTGACGACCAAGGGCGCCAGGCCCATGGAGGGCTCATCGAGCAACAGGATGCGCGGCATCGCGACCAGGGCTCGGGCGATGGCCAGCATCTGCTGTTCGCCGCCGGAGAGTGTACCCGCGATCTGCTGGCGGCGCTCGTGCAGGCGGGGGAAGCTTTCGAGCACCCGGTCGATGGCCAGTTGCCGGTCGCGGTTGCGGTAGCCGCCGATCAACAGGTTGTCCAGCACGCTCATATCGGCAAAAATGCCGCGGCCCTCCGGGACGAGCACCAATCCTCGCGAGACCCCGCGCCAGGCGGGGGTGCCGCTGATCTCGCGGCCGTCAAGGTGAATGGACCCCGCCCACAGCGGCAGCAACCCCGCAATGGCTTTGAGCAGCGAGGTCTTACCGGCGCCATTCGCGCCGATCAGGCTGACGATCTCGCCGGCCTCGACATGCAGGCTGATGCCTTTGATGACCGCCAGGCTGCCGTAGCCACATCGCATGTTCCTAATCTGCAGCACTACCGAACTCTCCTCCGAGGTAGATCGAGATCACCCGCGGGTCATTGCGGATGGTGGCCGGCTCGCCGTCGGCAATGGGTTCGCCATAGTTGAGCACCAGGATGCTGTCGGAGACGTCCATCACCAGCGACATGTCATGCTCCACCAGCAGGATGGTGACCCCCTGCGTTCGGATGCGGCGGACGACCTGCGCCAGGTCTTCGGTCTCTTTGGTGTTCAGGCCACTGGCGGGTTCGTCGAGCAGCAGCAGCGCTGGCTCCGTGGCCAGCGCACGGGCCAGCTCCACCAGCCGGCGCTGTCCGAATGACAGGCTGGCCACCGTACTGGCCGAGCGGTCCGGCAGCCCGACCAATTCGAGCATCGCCGTGGCCGCGTTGCGGATGGCGTACTCTTCCCGTCGGTGCAGAGGGGTGCGCAAAATGGCGGACAGGATGCCAGAGCGTGTCCGGCAGTGGCGCCCGACCATCACGTTCTCCCCGACCGTCATGCTCGGGAACAGGCTGAGATTCTGGAAGGTGCGGGAAATGCCGCGCCGCGCGATCTGGTAGGGCCGCAGGCCGAGGATGCTCTGCCCGCGGTACCACACCTCGCCGCGGTCCGGTTTCAGCAACCCGGAAATGGCATTGAAGAGCGTCGTCTTGCCAGCCCCGTTCGGCCCGATAACCGCCTTGATCTGCCCCGTCTGAACCGCGAAGGACACGCCGCGCAGAGCCGTGACTCCGCCGAACGAGCGCGACAGCCCGCGCACCTCGAGCAGTGGCGCCGCCGCAGCCAGGACCGCAGCCGCGGTCGTGGCCGCCGGGGCAGCGCTGGCTTGTGAGGTGCTGCAGTCCATGGGTTCAGGGTTCAGGGTTCAGGGTTCAGGGTGTCCAGTGCGTCCAGTGCCCAGCCGCAGCAGGCGCCCGAGCAGGGCGCCAAGCGGTTTGAGCGGACCATCAGGGGCGAGAGACATGATAAGGATCAGCAGGGCGCCGAAGACAGCATGGTCGAACGACCCAAAGCAGCCGCGCAGCGACAGGAAGGTGAGTCCCGCCCCCAGGATCAGCGCCCCCCAGGCATTGGCCATGCCGCCGACCGCCACCAGGGCCACGTAGCGCACCGACTTCATGACTCCGGCTTCGGAGGGGTCGATGCCACCGTTGTAGTGGGTGAACAGGCAGCCCGCCAGGGCTGCGATCATGGCGCTGAGGACAAAGGCCATGAGCTTGTAGCCGGCGGTGTTGACGCCCATGGCATTGGCGGCACGCTCACCATCGTGAATGCTCCGCAGCGCCCGGCCGACGCGGGAACGGGTCAGATTCAGGATGAGCAGCAGCACACCCAGTGCCGCACCCCAGGCGATGTAGTAGTTAGAGAGGCGGCAGGCGCGCGCGCCACTGACGTCCAGGCCCGGCAGGATTCGCCACGGCGGCACCGACACGACGCCGTCGACGCCACCCAAGGCCTCGGTGCCCAGCAGGATGCGGTAGACGATGAGGCCAAAGCCGAGAGTGCCCATGGCCAGATATTGCCCTTTCAGGCGCAGTGCAGGGAAACCTAGCGCGAGGGCGATCAGCCCCGTGAGGCCCAGCGCGGCCACGCAGGCCAGCCACGGCGAGAGCGCCACGGCGTGGGCGCCGTAGAGGTCCTGGCGCGCGGTCAGGACACCCAGACGAAGCAGCGCTTCCTGCACGCTGGCGGGGAGGGCCGCGCCGAGGTTGCGGGTGGTCAGGATGGCACTGGTGTAGCCGCCAATGGCGAAGAAGGCGCCATGACCGAGCGAAATCTGGCCGGCGTAACCCATGACCAGGCACAGACCCATAACCACCATGGCGTAGTAGGCCGCCATGCTGAGCTGGGTCAGGTAGAAGGGCTTCCCCAAAGCCGCGGTCAGCAGTTGCGCCGCCACCACCAGTAGCGCCAAGGCCGCCACTCCAACGATGGGCGCTCTGCGGTCCATCAGAACTCCCTCGATGAGGTGCCTACCTCAGCCGAACCGAAGAGTCCATGCGGCCGTACAAACAGCACCACAATCAGAATCGCAAAGGCGACCGCGTCTTTGTACGCCGAAGGTAGGACGGCGACGCTGAAGGACTCGGCCAGCCCAACCGCCAGACCGGCAAACAGCGCCCCGCTCTGGTTGCCGAGCCCACCGAGGATGGCGGCGGCAAACCCCTTAACCGCCAAGCCGGTGCCCATCTCGTAATGCGTCATGGTGATGGGCGACATGACGCAGCCCGCAAGCGCCCCGAGCCCCGCACTCAGGGCGAATGCCAGCGTGCGCATCAGGGTGGCATCGATGCCCATCAGCAAAGCCGCCTCACGGTTGGAGGCGCAGGCACGCATCGCTTTGCCCGTGATGGTGTAGTGGAAGTACAGGTTCAGGCCCACCACCGTCAGCCCCAGGGCGCCCAGCACCCAGAGCACCTGCGGCGACAGGCTGGCCCCCAGGATGTGCAGCGAGGAGACTTCGTTGCCGGTGAAGTAGGGCAGCGAGCGGACCTGCTCATCCCACAGGTGCAGTGCGCCCTCCTGGATGACGATGGACAGGCCGATGGTGATGATGATCATCTGCAAGACGGTGGGCCGATGCAGCCGCCGGAAGAATACCGTCTCCAGCAATACGCCGATGGCCATGACGATCACCACCGCGCCCACCACCGCCAGCGGCAAGGGCAAGACCCGCATCAGGCTCACGGCCACCATGCCACCCAGCATGACAAACTCGCCCTGAGCAAAGTTGATCACGCCCGTGGTGCTGTAGATGATGTTGAAACCGATGGCCACGATGGCGTAGATGCTGCCCACCGTGATGCCGGAAAAGATGAACTGCAGCACCTGTGACACGTGGTTCGGCCTCGTCTCAACGCCAGCGCAGGGGGATCACTTCGCCGCGGGCTCGAACTTCCCAGCGCGAACCGTGATCATCTCGAAGGCATCGAGCCCGAGGCCGTTGTGGTCTGCCGGCGTGAAGTTGAACACTCCAGCCGTGCCCACAAAGCCCTGCATCGTCTCGATCGCCGCGCGCACCTTCTCGCGGTCGGCGCCAGCTTTCTCGACGGCCTTGACCGCGATCATCATGGCATCGTAGGCGTGGCCGCCAAAGGTACTCACCGACTCCTTGTAGGCCGCCTCATAGTCCTGCTTGAACTGCGCCAGCACGGCTTTCTGCGGGTGGGACTCGGGCAAGCTGTCAACCACCAGCAGGCGCCCGGCTGGGAAGAGAATGCCTTCGGCCGCGACGCCGGCCTGCTCCACATACTTGATATTGCCAAAGCCGTGGCTCTGGAAGAGCTGCATATCCATGCCGAGCTGCTTCATGTTTTTGGCCACGATGGACTGGGCTGGCACGATGGACCAGTTGATGACGGCCTGGACGTCCTTGGCTTTCACCTTGGTGAGGATGTCGCTGAGGTCCGTGGCGGCCTTATCGTAAACCTCGCTGATGACAATCTGAATTCCCGCCTGCGGCGCCAGTTCCTCGACCTGCTTCTTGCCGGCGCTGCCGAAGCCAGTGTTATCCGTGACCAGCCCCGCCTTGGTCAGGCCTTTAGCCTTCATGGTGTTGAAGATCCAGGTGGCGGCCTGGCTGTCTTTCTGGGGAGTCTTGAAGACATACTTGGCCACCGGGTTGACGATCGTCTCGGCGGCCGCGCAGGAGAGGAGAATCATCTTGTTCTGCTCGCATAGGTCCTTGATCTGCAACGTCTCGCCGCTGGTGGAGGGGCCGATGATAGCCAGGACATTCTCTTCTTCGATCAACTGCTTGGCAAACGACACCGCCGTAGCCGGGTCGCCCTTGGTGTCCTTGACGATCAGTTTGATCAGGCTGCCGTTGATGCCGCCCTTGGCATTGATCTTGTCGGCCAGCATCTGGGCCGTCTTGGCCTCGGGCGCGCCCAGGAACGATGCCGGCCCCGTGACCGCAAACAGAGCCCCGATCTTGATCGGCTCGGCGGCTTGCAGACCGACCAGCCCCGTCAGCCCCAGAATGACCCCACAGCACACGGTCGTGACGCGCTTCATGATTTGGCACTCCTTGTTCGTTGCCGCATTGCGCTACTTTCCCAACCCGTCACACTCTTGCCATTCGAAACCTGCCTGCAGGTGCCGCCCTCGCCCGTTCGCAGCCGACCCGTCCGGTCCGACGGGAGGTGCGGCGTCCGACGCATACCTCCATCAGGCCCGATAGCTTACTTTGTGTTCGCTGGCATGCAAGGGCACCACCCGCCCAGGGGGCGCAAGTCAGCTTATGGTGCGCGCACCATAAGCTGACCTGCGCCCGACTCCAAACCTCGGGATGGCAATCCGGTTCTCCATAGTTTAGGGTTGAGCGTTGCGCGTCAAACGTTTCCGCTGCGAGGCCCCGCATGTACGAAAGCCGCAGGTCCTATGCTGGTATGTCCATCGTCGCCACCATCGCTGCCATCGCTTTGCCTCTGACTCTCTCGGCCCAGGGTGGCGGCGCTGACTGGCCCTGCTGGCGCGGACCAGAGCGAAACGGCATCTCGCGCGAGACCGGCTGGACCCACCCATGGGGAGCCACGGGGCCGACCGTGCTTTGGCGTGCCGCGCTGGGCAAGGGATTCTCCTCCTTTGCCGTGGCAGAAGGACGGGCCTACACCCTCGGAAACACCGACAATACCGATACCGTCTTCTGTCTTGACGCCGCCAGCGGCAAGACCCTCTGGCAGCATCACTACCCCTGCGAACTCCAGCCGCTATCCTACGAGGGCGGCCCCAGTGCCACGCCTGCCGTTGACCAGGGCCGTGTCTTTACCCTCAGCAAGTCCGGCGACCTGTTCTGTTTCGATGCCGTCTCTGGCAACATCCTCTGGACCAAGAAGTTTAACCTCTGGCCCTGGCTTGAGGGAGACTGGAAGAACACCTGGCGCTATGCCGGTTCGCCGCTGGTCATGGGCGACCGGCTGATCCTGAGCATCGGCCAATGGGGCCTGGCGCTGAAGGTGCAGGACGGCAGTCTGATCTGGGCAAGCCCTGTCGGCCATCCCGGCTACTCCTCGCCGGTTCCTTACCGCAGCGCGGCGGGGACCGCCGCCCTAGTCTTCTTCTCGGGACATGCGCTGGTCGGGGTCGACGCCGAGGCCGGCCGACCGCTGTGGAAGCTTCCCTGGAACACCCTCTGGGACCTCAATGCGGCCGATCCGATTCTCCACGACGGCAGGCTGTTGGTGTCGTCCGGAAATAACGTCGGCTGCGCCCTGTTCGACGTCGCGGCGGACCCGCCGCGCGAACTCTGGCGCCACAAGAACCTGCGCACTCCCATGAACGGCGCCGTGTTGTGGCAGAATTGCGTGTTCGGCTTTGACGAAACTCGGTTCGTCTGTCTGGACTGGACAACGGGGCAGGTGCGATGGGAGAAACCGGATCTGCGCCGAGGGTCGCTCATCCTTGCCGAGGCCAAGCTCATCCTCCTCGACGAGCGGGGCAAACTGGCCATCCTCGCTGCTAGCGGCGACGGCTATCGGCCCCTAGCCGAAGCCACCGTTCTCTCGGGGCGGTGCTGGACCACTCCCGTCCTGGCGCACCGACGCCTCTACGTCAGAAATGCCGTCGGCGATGCCGTCTGCCTCGATGCCGGAGCCGGAGCCGGACCAGCCGTCGGAGGACCCTAGTCTGACCTATTCACGAACCGCGGACGCGCCTCGCGAAGGGGTCATCCTACGGGCAGCGACGCGAGGCATTTGTGCCTCTTGCTCAGGGCGAGGCCTGCCCAGCCATACGTCGTGCCTGACCATATCACCCATCGCTGAGCGAGAACCCTTGACGCAATAGCATCAATGCCGCATAGCCCCGCCACGTCAGTTCGTGTCCGGGTGGCGGGTCCCAAGTGAGCTCGAGATAACCGCCTAAGCGTGCCAGCAACCGCACGGCGATACCGACGGTGGTCGGCGGTATTGGGCCGGTTTTTCACGCTCGTGGCGCTTCATCTCGCGGTCCTGACCTCCGCGGCCCTGGGTCTGTCCGAGCCGCACCCAGCTGGCGGCACGGAAGCGCGTCCCCAGGAAACCGGACGTATCCACCGGGCCCGGCATTGCAGGGCCCAAACGCCGCGGACTTGGAGCCCGTCGCAGGCACCGCCGTTGCGGAAGCATGAAGTGCCCGTGCTGTTCGAGTTTCCGAAGCGCTTTCAGGCACCCGCTTCGCTGCTTCTGCCCGCGAACGTCCACCACGTCGAGAGGTTCACAGAGCAGATCGGCCAACCGCGGCCGGTTCAGTTCGGGATTAGCAGCCTGCATCTCTAGGCCGATCTCAGTTCAGGCCGGCGGTGCTCCGGGTCCTGCTCTCTTCGTCGCCTTTGCGGATCGAGTAGTCCAGTTCATTGACCATGAACCCCACGGCGTACTCTGTCTTCGCCATCTCGCACTTGACGTAGTACCCCGGGCCGGGATTCACCATCCAGATGCCCAGAAGCGCATCCATGATGACCCGCTTGCCGTCTGCGGTAAGCACCTCGTTCCAGGCGTGGAAGGTCGTGTTGCTGACGTGAGCTTTACCAAACTGAACGGTGATATCGAGTCCGCGCTTGTGGGCCTCGTCTTCAAGCAGAAAGGCAAGATCCTCGCAGTCGCCCGTACCGCGTTCCCGCGTTTCCCTCGGCGTCTGCCAGTAATCCAACTTGTCCTGGGCCGGAAAGATGCGGGTGGCCACCTTGAACGCCTCTTGGTAGCCGGGAGGAAGCGCGGAGGCATCATAGCCTTTGAACAGACTAGCGCAGCCAGTACCCAGCAGCGCGGCGGCGAGAGCGCCCACCAGGATAAGCAGTGAGCCTGTGGTCGTCTTGCGGCTTGTCTGGTTCGTCTTCATGGCTCGGAGTCTCCGGTTGCGCCTGCGGCCCAGGTTACCTGCCTTCGTGCCGCATCTGCGCTACACCTATGCAGCCGCCGTGCCAACCTTCGGGTTCCAGGGGTTGTACCGCGTCGAATTCTGCTGCGATAGGCTCAAAAAGACCCTTTGGCGACGGCGCCGCTGGTGGTTGTGGGCTCCCGGCGCCAGGCGCTGGGGAGATAAGGGTGCAATATCTTGCACTACGGGGTTCGTAGTGCTAGGGTTATACGCATCATAACACTATCCAGGCAAAGGCTATACGCTATGTACTGAAGCAACCTGCAGTGGATCTAAAGCGGGTCGCGTGAAGGGGGGATGTGGCGTGGGCGACTAAGACGGAAAGCCGCCGTTCCCGAGATTGGCACGTTGATTGCTATGAGGCGTTGCCGAGACAAGGTTGTTTGAAGCCTGAAGATTCGCCACGGCAATCGCCGTCCTTGTGTTTCCCCGTGCGTGGACCGTAGTCGGCTCTGTCCGGCGCGCTGGGAGCGTGGGCGGCAGCGGCTCTGGGGGCCAGGCGCGCGAGCATCGTCGATCCCAAGGCGTTCGGGTCAACCGCGAAGGGAGCCATGGCGCATGTCACTCGGGACCAGAGCAGTGGTGGTGCTGGGCGCCGTGGCAGCCGCGCTGTTCATCATCCTTGAGGTGCTTCAGGTCGGACTTGTGCGGGCGGGGTTTGCACGGGTTGAGCAGGGCTATGGCCACGAAAACGCGGAGCGCGTGTTGCGGGCGCTCGAGCGGCGCGCCAACGATCTCGATACGGTGGCGGCCGACTGGGCCTCCTGGGATGACATGTACCGCTTCGTGGAGGATCGGAACCCGGGCTTCGCCCAGGCGAATCTCTCGCCGGATGCCCTGAAGGCGCCCAAGGTGCATGTGCTGCTGGTGGTTGACGCGGCGGGGGCCGTTGTGTGGGGGGCGGCTATCGCCCCGACCAGCCTGACGGCGCGGCCATTACCGGCCGATCTGCTGCGGCTGGTCGCCGAGTCGAAGTCGCCGCTGGTGAACCTCGTTCCAGGGGGAAGCCCGGCCGCAGGCCTTGTGCTGCTGGCGGAGGGCCCGATGATGGTCGCGGCGCGTCCGATCCTGACGGGTAAGGGAGACGGGCCCGCTCGCGGGACCGTGGTTGTGGGCCGCTTCCTGGATGCGGCCGAATTCCGGCGCGTCGCCGCGGAGCTTTGCCTGCAGGTCGGTTTTTTTCGGGCGGATGCGCTGTCGGACCGTCCGCAGGTCGGCGCCGTGCTGGCGGAACTGGGCAACGCTAATGCCACCGTGGTGCGGGTGCTCGACCAGGCCACGCTTGCCAGCTACGGCCTAGTGCATGACTTGCGGGGGAAGCCGGGCCTGGCCATCGAGGTGCGGATGCCGCGTGACATCTACCGGCAAGGTCTGCGCGTGTCGTCCTTGTTCACCGCGATTCTGCTGGTTGCCGGGGGAGTCTTCATGGTTGCCGTCACCGTGCTTCTGCGCCTGACGGTCGTATCGCGTCTGGCGCGACTCAGTCGGGACGTCAGTCGGATTGCCACGTCGGAAGCGCCTGTACCTCTGGTGGCGATGCTCGGAACCGACGAGCTATCGTCTCTGGCGACGAACATCAACCGCATGCTGGAAAGGTTAGCGGAATCGCGGCGCGCGCTGGTCGAGAGCGAGACGCGCTACCGGCGGCTCTTCCAGGCCGTACCGGTAGGGCTCTACAACACCACGCCGGACGGGCAGCGTCTGGACGGCAATCAGGCCATGATGGAAGCCCTGGGTTGCGCCGACCGAGAGGCCTTCCTGAAGGGCCGATCCGTGGGTGCCTACGCCCGCCCGGAAGATCGCCGCCGTTGGCATGAACTGGTGCTGCGCCATGGCGTGGCGCGGGACTGTGAGGTGCAACTGCGGCGACACGACGGTACCCTCGTCTGGGGGCTGCTTTCCGTGCAGGCGGTTACCGACGCGGCGGGACGGATTGTGGCCTACGAGGGCAGCTTTGTGGACATCACCGCCCGCAAGCAGGCCGAAGCCGCGTTGCGCGAGAGCGAAGAGCGCTTCCGACAGGTTGCCGAGAGTGTGACGGATTGGGTCTGGGAGGTCGACGCGGCCGGGCTCTACACCTATGCCAGTCCGGCGGTCGAACGCATCCTGGGCTACCGGTCCGCGGAGATCGTCGGCACGAGGCGCTTTGGGGACCTGCTGGCGCCAGCGGGGGGAACGGCGATGAACCCGGCGATCCTCGAAGCGATGACCAGGAAGGAGCGAATCCGGTCGCTGGTCGGCGCCAACGCGCACCAGGATGGCCACGTGGTTTTGCTCGAAACCAACGCGACGCCGGTGTTGGACAGTGAAGGCACGTTCCTGGGGTACCGCGGTTCGGGCACGGATGTCACCGAGCGCCAGCAGCAGGAGGTCAGTTTGCGCCAGCAGCAGAAGATGGCGGCCATCGGCATGCTGGCCCGGGGCGTGGCGCACCAGATCAACAACCCTGTTTTTGGCATTATGAACTACGCCTTGCTCATCTCTGACGGCCTGGGGACCGACAGCCCGTTGCGAGACTACGCGGGCGAGATCGTCCACGAGACCCAGCGGGTGGCGGATATTGTCAGTAACCTGCTCACCTTCTCCTGTCCGGATGAGACGGACTGCAGCCTGGCTCGGATGTCGGACATCGTGAGCGCCACCCTGTCGCTCATCCAGGCCGCCGTCTGCCGCGACCAGATCACCCTCCGCGTCGACGTGCCTGAGGATCTGCCCCCTGTCCGCTGCCGCAGTCGGCAGACCCAGCACGTGCTGATGAACCTGTTGACCAACGCCCGCGAAGCCCTGAATGCACGCTACCCAAAATACGATGATGACAAAGTTGTCTGGATCACCGCAAAGGTTCTTGCCAAGGACGGGAAGCTCTGGGTGCGTACCACCGTGGAAGACCATGGCAGCGGCATCTCGGAAGAGAACCGCGACCGTCTCTTCGATCCCTTCTTCACGACCAAAGACCGAGTTACCAGCGCCGGGCTCGGCCTGCCGGTGAGTCTGGGTATCGTCAAGGCTGAAGGCGGGGCGCTGCACTTCGAGAGCGAGGTGGGCCGCTACACGCGCTTCCATCTGGACTTGCCCGCGGGCCAGGATGAGGACCCGGCGGACGGGAACGACGCGACGGGATGAGGTGAGTAGGGTGCGACATACCCATGCCAAACTCTTACCCATGCGGGCGCTAGCGGCGCCCGCTATGGGGTCATTGGAACCCGCGGGAGGCGCCTTGACTGTGGGCCAGGTAGCGGCTACTCTTCACCGCGGTTCAGTAAGAGCCGTCGAGGGCATCAGCGACACACGTTTTGACTGCGCTTCGGGGGTATTGCACGAGGCTTTCTCGCCATGGATCACCGCGAAGACCCGCACCTGGAGACGTTTTTTGGTCGGCGTCGGCGTTCCCATGTCGGCCTACCCGTGGGTTCGCCGTCGGCAGAGTCTGCAGCCAAGTCCGTCACAGCGTTACCGCTGCCTGCTGCGGCTGAGCCGCGAGAGCGGATTGAGTTCGCCGGTGCCCCCCGCGTTCCCAAGCTGGAGGTTGACCATGTCAGGCCCTTCGCCTGAAATCTTGATTGTGGATGACGAGCGCGGCGTTGGCTTCGTCTTCAGCCGCGCTATGGCGGAGCTGGGGTACAAGCCCGTCTGGGTCCCGACCGCGGCCGCCTGCATGGAGCAGGTGGCGAAGCACAAGCCGGACGTCATTCTTCTCGATATGGTGCTGCCAGACGCGGATGGCGTAGATGTGCTGGGGGCGCTGCGTCGGGAGCACTCGGATATTCCCGTCATCATGGTTACGGGGCAGGGCTCCAAGAGCCTTGCCGTGCAGGCCATGGAACTGGGCGCCTATGACTATTTCAGCAAGCCCTGCGAGCTGGATGACCTGCGCGCCGTGGTTCGTCGGGCGGTGGAGAAGCGCTCATTATCCCGTGAGATCAGCACGCTTAAGGACAGCGCCAACCGGCCGTGCAGATTCGATGGCATTATCGGCGAGAGTAAGGTGCTGAAAGACGTCTTGGATGTGGTTGCCAAGGTGGCCGGAACGGACGTCAACGTTTTGATTACCGGCGCCAGCGGTACGGGCAAGGAACTTGTTGCCCGGGCCATCCGCGACAATAGCTCCAGGAGCGATGCGCCCTATATAACCATGAACTGCGCGGCGATCCCGCAGGAACTTATCGAGGCCGAGTTGTTTGGCCACGAACGCGGGGCTTTCACGGATGCCAAACAGCGGCGCGCCGGGCGCTTTGAGCTGGCGGACGGGGGGACGTTGTTTCTTGACGAGATCGGTGATATGTCCCTGCCCGCGCAGGCCAGACTGGTCAGGGTCCTGCAGGAACGCGAGTTTGAGCGTGTCGGGGGCGAGAAGACCATCCGGGTGGACGTGCGAGTGATCGCGGCTACCAACCAGGACCTGAGCCGCGCCATCCGCGAAAAGCGCTTCCGGGAGGACCTCTACTACCGTCTCTGCGTCGTGGCCATCAATCTGCCCGCCCTGGCCCAGCGTCCGACGGACATCCCGTTGCTGGTGGAACACTTTATCGGCAAGCATCGGGCGACCGGCAAAGGGGGGCGACGTTCGGTGTCTGCCGAGGCGTTGGCGGCCTTGGCGAGGTACGAGTGGCCCGGCAATATTCGTGAGCTGGAGAACTGCATCCAGCGCGCCCTGGTGCTCAGCGATGGCGTCATCGAGAGCGCGCATCTCCCCGCCCATGTCCAGGCCTCCGTGGATCGGCGTCAGCCTGGGGCTGGCCGGGCCGGAAACCTGGCGCTGGCGATGGCCGGGGTGGAGAAGGGATTGATCGAGGAGGCGCTGGCCGAGTGCAGTGGCGTGCCCGCCCAAACCGCCGAGATCTTGGGCATCAGCGAGCGCGCTCTGTGGTACAAGCTGAAACGATACGGCATCCGCCTGAATAGCTTCCAGCCAGCCTCCAGCGAGGGTCGGCGGCGTGTCGTCGGTGCTGCAGCGACGCTCCCGGACCAGGCGGCCGCATCCGCCGCAGAGTCGTCGGCAGAGCCCTGACGGTCTCACCTAGCGAGAACGGCTGACGACACGGTCCTTCGCCGCGGTGTGTCGCCCTGTCGTAACGGGAGTTCCGGGATGGCCCGAATCCTTATCGTCGACGACGAGAAGAGCATCCGGCTGACGCTGCGTGAATTCCTCCGCGAACAGGGACACGAAGTAGCCATCGCCGAGGATGCCGACGTGGCCTTGGGGCGGCTTAAAGAGCAGGGTTTTGACGTCGTCGTGTCCGACATTGTTCTGCCCCGGATCACCGGGGTGGAGCTGTTGCGCGCCCTGCGGGAAGCGGCCCCCACCGTGCAAGTCATCATGATGACGGGCGACCCGTCGCTCGAGACCGCTGCCGAAGCGGTGCGCCTGGGGGCTGCCGACTACCTGGTGAAGCCGGTCCACCGGGCGGCCATCGTGCGGGCCGTCGCCAACGCCGCCAAAGTCAAGGCCATCAACGACGAGTGTCAGCGACTCGAGGCTGAGAACCGCGCCTACCAGGCGAACCTGGAGATCTTGGTGCGGCAACGGACGGCGGCGTTGCGCGAGAGCGAAGAGCAGTACCGGCAACTGGTTGACCATTCGCCCGACGGCATCGCGATCCAGAGCGACGGTAAGATCGTCTTCGCTAATGCGGCCATGTCGGAGATCCTGCGCTGCGGCGCCGACGCTATCCTGGGCAAAGCCATCGTCGGGTTTGCCCATCCGGATGCCGCGGGAAGGGTCGACGAACTGCTGGCCAGCCTGCCCACGACAGGGGCTCCGGTGCTACGCTCGGAGGAGACCTTCATCGCCAGCGACGGCAGCCTTCTCATCGTGGAGTTGAGCGTGTTGCCGTCATTGCATCACGGGCGTCCTGCGGCCCAACTCATTGTCCGCGATGTCACCCGGCAGAGACGGCTCGAGGCGCAAGTCAAGCAATCGCAGAAGTTGGAGGCGATCGGGCAACTGGCCGGCGGGGTGGCGCATGACTTCAACAACCTGCTGATGGTGATCATGGGCTGTGCGCAGTTTGTTGCCAAAGAAAGCCCTGCCGGCTCCCCTGCCCAGGCGGACCTACGCGAACTGCTGAACGCCGGGCGGCGGGCCGAGGGGCTGACGCGGCAGCTTCTGGCCTTTTCGCGGAAGCAGACGCTCTCACCCCATCGTCTCGATCTCAGCGCCCTCGTGGGTGATTTGCAGAAAATGCTCAGGCGGCTGCTCGGGGAGGACATCGAGTTCTGCTTCCTGCCAAGCCCCGACAGCGGCTGTGTGACGGCAGACCCCGGGCAGTTGGAGCAGGTCATCATGAACCTTGTCATCAATGCCCGCGATGCCATGCCTCGTGGCGGTACGCTGACCATCCAGATGGGCCGGACGGAGCTGGGATCCAACAGCGCCTTGCTGTTTGCGGATCCGACCGGGCTGGTGCCGGGACCGTACGCGACCATCTCGGTGACCGACAACGGAACCGGGATGAGCAAGGCGGTTCGAGACCGGATGTTCGAGCCTTTCTTCACCACCAAGGAGCCGGGTGAAGGCACGGGGCTCGGCCTGGCCACCGTCTATGGGATCGTCAAGCAACACCACGGTTTCATCTCGGTTGACAGCCAGGAGGGAAGGGGCACGACATTCGTGGTTGGCCTCCCGGTGGAGTGCGCCAGCGGCGCGGTCGCGGCGACTGCCGCTGGGGGCGAAGCGCCCCTGCCGAGCGGGAAGGAGACGATCCTGCTTGTCGAAGACGATGCCAAGGTCCGCTACGTCGGGGCACGCATGGCGCGTGGCCTGGGGTACGCCGTGCTGGAGGCGTCCGACGCTGACGAAGCGATCCGGGTGGCGTCGATGTATCCCGGGGATATCCACTTGCTGATCTCCGACATCATCATGCCGGGTATGGGTGGCCCGGAACTGGCCATGCAGCTGGCTCTCGTGAGGCCTGCAATGAGGACCTTCTTCGTCTCCGGCTATTCGGGCGACCGACTCGCGAAGCATGGACTGACGCTGGAGACGGCCACGGTCTTGCCAAAGCCTTTTGAGGAAGCCGCCCTGGCGCGCCAGATCAGAGACGTTCTCGACCGTTAGAGTCCCAACGCCAACGGGGCGGTCGACCATGATCGACCGCCCCGTATGATGCTGGCCCCCACGCGCTGCCAGCGCGCGCCGCGCGAGCGCTTAGCGGCTGGTGATGCTCAGGTCGCCCATGGGCAACGACTTCGCTTTGGCGTAGCACAGGGCCCCGTCATCTTGCAGCGCGTTCACCAGGTTCTTCGCGTACTCGGGCGCCGCGTCCCGGAAGCCGCCGGGCTGATCCGTCGTCGTCGCGGCCGACCACAGCGTCCCGAGTGCGGAACCGCCTAGCAGGGTGGCCTCTCCATAAGCCGTCTGCCGCACCCGACCGGGCGACGCGGCCTCGGTGCTGCTGTCGGCCCGAGCGTAAGTCGTCTGCCGAACCACCTGCCACCGACACACCAACGCCGCGTCCGCTCCGCAATCCGCCAGGGTCTGCGCCAGACGCGGCTGCGGGATGACGGTGGTGTCGGGGGAGATGCTGTATCCGGCGATGGCGTTGACTCCCGCCTGGCTCAATTGCCGAACCACCTCGTCCTCGATGGCCCGGCGAGATGTCGCGCTCCCCAGCACGGCCAGCACCAGCACGCGCTGCGGTGCGACCTGGGCGACGTGGGGAACTTTCCAGGCGCCGGTCACGCGGGTCGAGGCGCAGGAGGTAAGCAAGGCGCCGAGGCAGAGGCTGGTCAGCGCGGTCAGGATGTTGTTGCTAATCTTCATCGGTGTTGCTCCTTGCTGCCGGGCCCTTGGCTGCCGCCCGCGCTTTCATCCGCATGACAAAACCATTACTAGCAGTCGCCATGCCAACCTTTTGCATGAGGGCGTACTTGGAGTCTTTCTGTCAGGTTGGTTTCAGCTACGTTTAAGCCTCGCGCGCCCCCCTCTTGCGGTGGTGTTAGTTTAAGGCAAGATGACGTTCTCGAGACGGGTAGACTGCAAGGTCTTGAGGCCAGCGACTGCAAGGTCTTGCATGGTGACCGCTTTATGAGTTCATTAAAGTGGTTGTAAAACCTTGAGGGAAAACAGGTTAGATACTATACTGCAAAAGACTGCAGCATCTTCTTGCCACGTCCGAAGGATGAATAGACCCTCTGCGCCTCGGCGGGAGGAACCGAGCGGAGTTCCAACCAAGGGCTGCAGCGGCGGGAGTACCGTCGCTGAGCCAGGCGCGGGTGCATGACATTCGTGTCGGTTCGAGAAGAGAAAGACGATCAGGTCGTCAAGACGCCAAGACGCAAAGAGAAGCGGGGATGAGGCTGAAGTGTGTCATCCGTGCCCTCCGGTTACGCCGGTCACTTCGGGAATCTCCATTCAGTTGAAAGGCCCCGTGGCCGCCTCAGGAGCGTGACCAAACTGGCCGGTGAGAGTGGCCCCGCCGCGAGGCTGGCAGGGGTTACCGGCGTTCTTCTTCCTCCCAGATTCGGGGGCGCCGTCCACACGGCCTGTCGGGAGCAGCGCTCGATCGCTCTCGCACCCGAACCTCGGGCAGATCCGAAGGCCTGGGGCCGGCGGTCACGGGCGCTGGCGGCGAGACCTGGCAGGTGGCCGCCAGAACGGCCGACTCTTCGCGGTTCCGCCGTTCGATCCGCATGATGATGTCGTCAGCCAGCCGCAACGCTTCCATGGGCAGGCCCGCGTCGGCGATGCCCAACTCGCCCTGCAGTCGCCGGGAAACCAGTCCGGCAAGGGGCTTGTACCAGCCCTCCAGCACGGGCATGTCTCCCAGCGAGACCACCACGCGGTGCCGCGGCGATCCCGACCCAGGCCGGTCCACCCCGATAGGGCAACTCGGACGCCTCTGAGAATCGCAGACGCAGGGTAGTTCTCCCATAGCTGCGCCATTGCCCCTCCATCAGCCGACGCTACGGCTGTGCTAACCCGCGTCCAGCGGTGTCAGCACCAGCCGCTGGTTCTGCTCCCCATCATGTGGCCCACTGCATATCCAGCTTGCGATTGGCCTTGGCGCAGTCCTGCAGGTACAGATTGATCAAACTCTGGTACGGGACGCCGGTCTCCTCGGCC
>CAIZKT010000576.1:0-15557 GCA_903933565.1 uncultured Victivallales bacterium
CGATCTCGCTGCAGGACGTGGAGACCTTCCTACACGACGACACCCACATTGGCAAGCCAGGGGTCTACATGTATGGCTTTCGCTTTCTCAACCAAGCCACTGGCAAGCGCGATCTCTTCATCCCGTACTACGTCGGCAAACACCGGTCGAGCATCAGGCCCTACTTCGATGTTTACCACGTCAAGGGCATCATGTCGGGGACGCATCGTCTTCTCAAGCGGGAACTTCTGCTCGGACCAGACTGCCTCAAGTACTTCCACCACGTCACCCTCGTGCCCGAGCACTGCGACTACGCCTACCTCCACGAGCGCGACAAAAAGAGCAAGTCCGATCTTCTCGAGCCGCAGAAGGCCGCGCTGCAATTGGACATCAAGGCGTACATGGATAACCTTTTCGTCGCCTACCTCACAACGAGAGGCCTTGACCTGAAGAGTGATGAGACGGAGTTCATTGACGCCCTCGAGTCGTACGTGCAGGTCAAGCTTGGCGGACGCGGCGGTACTGAGCGGCTGGTCTCGAGGCACACCGGAAGCCACCCGGAAGGCTTCGCCCCCGAGATCAAGCCGGGACCCGGCACCGAGCACCTGTTCCCGCTGAAGTAGGTTGCTGGCGCGGGTCGGCCAGTGTCGGCCCGCGCCTCCACGAGTTGCCCCGCTCATGTCGGCCTCCCTTCATCGACGCCGTTCCCGCCGCCCCGATCCCGCAGCGTCGGCCGCTCCCCCAGGATAGGGACCTTGAAGTCGGGATGCGAGACCGGCGTCAGGCCGAAGGCCTTGGCGACGGGCTCGTAGTAGGTCTGCCACTTGCGCAGGCTCTTCGTCGCTTCTGGCTTGGCCAGCAGCGACTCACGGCTGTGCATGGTGAATCTGCATTCTATCTCCCGCGCCCAGCGGTGGATGGTGGCGGCGCCGTGGAGGTGCCAGCGCTTGCGCACCGCCTCGACCAGGGGTGCCATGTTTTCTTTGCCGCCGAAACATTCCAAAGGATCGGACTGGATCTCGTCGATGAAGACCCAGCCGTCGCTGACATGGACTCGCAACCAGCCGACGGTCCAGGCGGCCAGCGGATGCGCGCTGGCGAGACCTTTGTTGTGCCGGGTCCACGCCTCTACCAGGGACCGATGTTCAGGCGTCCTCGCCACGATGGCGTCGAAGAGTGGGCGCGCGTTGACCTGCAGAACCAGTTGCGGCACGTCGAACTGCCGCTGGGGGCCGGTCCAGCGGCCGAGTGCGAGGGTGAATCCGGCGGGCCGTGCAAGCGCTGTCATGGCCTGGACCCGCAACCGGTTGTCGCGGTCGAGGCCTTGGATGAGCTGGTCCTGGTAGCGTTCCGCCAGGCTTGGCCAACGCTTCTTGAAGGTGCTCCAGGCGATGCTTTCCCGGGCCTCGGCCCCCAGCGTTGCCGCCACCATGGCCAGCCGCTCCTGCAGTTCGCCCGTGAAGACTGGCAGGCGGCCCTGACAGGCCGGCAGCAGCGCTTTCAGGAGCGTCATCCGGTACCCCGCCAACTTCCGGGCGGCGGCGGCATCGGGGCGCGCGGCGCCCGCCGTCTCGTCCAGGCACTCCGTCTCGCGATCCTCGTCCTCCTGCTCCGTGAACCGCGCCAGGCTGACAGCCGCGGCCCAGCCTTCCATTTCGGCGATCTCCGCGTCCGTCAAGAAGGGCCAGGCAAGGACCAGAGCGCTCTCCAACCATAGGAAGACGACCACGCCACGGCGTTCTGAGGCGAGGGGTGGAAGCAGCGGCTGGACGGCCTCCCCCGGGGCGGTCGTCGTCCGCTCCATGATGAAGACGGTGGGGCCATTGCCGAGCCGGAAGGCGGCCGCTTGCGTGGTACTGAAGTCATACCGGTACGAGGGTGGACACTCGTACGCGGTCCCGATGCAACGGCAGAAGAAGCCTTCCTCCTGGCTGGCATCGTAGAGCTCGCGCAGCGC
The DNA here is from genome assembly GCA_903933565.1 of uncultured Victivallales bacterium. Taxonomy (GTDB): domain Bacteria; phylum Verrucomicrobiota; class Lentisphaeria; order Oligosphaerales; family JAFGRS01; genus CAILUI01. The sequence goes on from CAIZKT010000576.1 coordinate 1,937, forward strand.
TGGGAGCGACAGCGTCCGGCGCTGGCATCGCGCCTGCAGGCCACATAGGGCCGTAGCCAGGCGCTCCCAGCCCGCGTTGACGAAGACCCGGCGGGTGCGGGGAACAAGCTCCCGCAGAAGCTCATCACTGATCTCTGGACGGATGAATGCGCGCATGCGTAAACCCTCCCCTTGCGCATCGGTCACGCTGATCCCCGGTCTCATGATCATCAATATAATACGCGCGCGCGAAGTAACAAGCGGAAAAGCGCGTATTGAGGAAGGACGCCCAGTTTGCCGGAACAGCCGGCAAGTCACCGCCTGAAACGTTGGCGGGTGGCCTGGTGCAGGACTGGAATCGGTTGTGCCTTGCAGGCTCTGCAATCCGGCGTCTCGGGCGTGTCCCTGGACAGACAGCGGTCTGGTAGCAGATTCATGCCTGGCCCTTGGAACCTGTGACTGCTGGTTGTGTCAACCGAAGTAGATCGATGTGATCGTCAGTGGGGTCTTGAGGTTGTGGTCTGACGATCACCGGGGCTGACGAGGTCAGCCCACATAGGCCCGGTTGGGTGGTGACGACGAAGCCATCCAATCGGGCTTCCCATTTCCACGGTATTGGCTGGCAAGCCCTAGAAGGGGAACCGCCCCCCGCTCCCAGGCGGCCTGCTGTTCCCAACTGCGCGTTGTGCGGCACGGCCTGTGCTGGCCCAACTCCGCTGTTCGGCCTGGTCCGGCTAAGAAAAGGGCACCGCCCGCCGGTCGGCGGGGGAAGTGCCCATGGGTGTCTTGGGATCGTCACGCCGACCTCATCTCTGTTCCGCCTGCCTCCGCCACAGCGGCTGCGCCTGCGCATCCGCCAGCACCTCATCACCCCAGAACGCCGTTGCCCGCTTGGCGATCGTATCCTTGCGCTGGGTGATGGCCGAGGGCGTTACTCGCAGGTGCGCCGCCTGGCCGGTGTAGCTCTCGCCTTCTGCGATCGAGCGCATGGTGGCGACGAGAATAGGCGCAATCTGGGACATGAAGAACGCCTGCATTGCCGGGGACATGGGGTCACCTCCTTGGGGTTGGGGTCAGAGGTGACCGGCCTGGGGCTGGATTGATGGAGCGCAGAACAGGGCTACCCGGCGTTCAAGGGCAGCCAAGGGCGCGCTTCATGGGAGTATGCCGTAAGGGGCGGGGGGAATTCAGGGCGGCAGCGAGGGCTGGGGTAACGGCGTTCCCGCCCATTGCAGCCGCGCCCGCCGCGGGGTATCGTTGCGGCAGTTGGTGTGGGTGAAAGGCCTGGCGCCTGGCGGGCGGGGCTTGGGGTGAGGGGCCGATGGGGCAGTAGAGGCAGACCGAACCGAGTGCCCGCTTTCGGTGCGCAGACTGTCACATGGTCGGCCCGGCAGTATAGCCATCGGAACGCGAGGTCGTGCCAGCAGCTAACAGGAGCGAGGTGTGGAATGAACGCCTGGACTCGAGGTGCAACGACGGTGGCAGTGGGGTTCGCACTGTGCAGTGTGAGTGCGCTCGCGGCAGAGGCCCGCCCCGGCAAAGTCCGCGTGGCGCTGGTGATGAAGTCGCTGGCCAATGACTTCTTCCGTACCATGGAGGACGGGGCCCGGACCCACCAGAAGGAGCATGCCACGCAGTACGACCTGGTGGCCAATGGCATCAAGGACGAGCAGGACGTCGCCGGACAGATCGCCATCGTCGAACAGATGATAGCCCGGCGCGTCGACGCGCTGGTCATCGCGCCAGCGAACTCCGAGGCGCTGGTACCGGTGTGCAAGAAAGCTTCGGACGCCGGCATCGTGGTGGTCAACATCGACAACAAGCTGGACGACAAGGCCTTGGCAGGGAAAGGGTTGAAGGTACCCTTCGTGGGGCCGAACAACCGTGCTGGGGCCAAGCTCGCGGGCGACTGCCTGGCCGCGCGGCTCAAGGCCGGCGACTCGGTGGCCATCGTCGAGGGCGTGCCCGGGGCCTTCAACGGCATCCAGCGCAAGGCCGGCTTCGAGGATGCGATGAAGGCGGCCGGCGCCACGATCGTGTCCTGCCAGACGGGCCGCTGGGAATCGGCCCCGGCTCAGACCGTGGTGGCGGGCATGGTTACCCAGTTCCCGGACCTGAAGGCAGTGCTGTGCGCCAACGACAACATGGCCCTCGGCGCGGTGGCGGCGCTGCGTTCTGCCGGCAAGGCGGGCCAGGTGCTGGTCGTAGGCTATGACAACATCCCCGCGGTGCAAGCGCTGATGAAGGAGGGCAAGGTGCTGTGTACGGTGGACCAGCATGGCGACCGCATCGCCGTGTTCGGCATCGAGGCGGCGTTGGAGGTTCTGGGCGGGAAGGCGGCCCCGGCGGACCGCGAGACGCCGGTGGACCTGGTGACCGCCGGGTCGCCGAAGTGACCCCAGTCGCTCCCGCCCGGTTACATCGGGCGGTGACCACGGTCACCCTGGCGGCCTCGTGGAACGCGGCATCTCGGTGCGCCGAATCTCACGGCGGCGCAGTTGGCGGTCGATTGTGCAGCAGGCAGATACCATGGGTGTCGAGACACTCCAGCCGTCAGACCACCTGCTTGACGTCCGCGGCCTGAGCCGGGCCTACCCCGGGGTCCAGGCCCTGGCCGGCGTTGACTTCAGCGTCCGCTCCGGCGAGGTCCATGCGCTGGTCGGGGAGAACGGCGCTGGCAAGAGCACCCTCTCGAAGATCATCGCCGGGATCGACGTCGCCGATTCGGGGAGCATGCTCCTCGACGGCGCGCCCTACGCCCCGCGCGACCGGCGCCACGCCGAGGGTTGCGGGGTCCGCGTTGTCCTGCAGGAGCTGAACCTGATCCCGACGCTGACCGTGGCGGAGAACCTCTTCCTGGGGGACCTGCCACGGCGCTGGGGTTGGGTGGACTATGGGCGGCTGCATGCCGAAGCGGCCCGGGCCATGGCTGGCGTCGGCCTGCGCGAGGTGTCGCCGGACGTCTCCGTCGGCGAGCTGGGCGTGGGTCGGCAGCAACTGGTCGAGATCGCCGCGGGCCTGTCGCACCCGTGCCGACTGCTGATCCTCGACGAGCCCACCGCCGCCTTGACCGAGGCCGAGCGCGAGGTGCTGTTTGCCCACCTGGCGCGGCTGCGGGCGTCCGGCGTGGGGGTGATCTACATCTCCCACCGCCTGGAGGAGATTCGGCAGGTGGCCGACCGGGTCACGGTGTTGCGGGACGGGCGCCGCGTCGCCACTGCCTCGGCAGCAGAGGCCACGCGGGAGCAGATCATCGGCTGGATGGTGGGCCGGGAACTGCGCGACACGTATCCTCCACGCACCAGCCAGCCAGGCGGGGTCGTGCTCGAGGTGCGGGGACTGTGCCGGGGGAAGGCTGTGCGCGACGTAAGCTTCGACCTGCGCCGCGGGGAAATCCTGGGCTTTGCCGGGCTCATGGGCGCAGGCCGCACGGAGATCGTGCGGGCGCTCTTCGGCGCCGACGTGGCCGAGGCGGGCGACGTCCGTCTGCTGGACCGCGGGACGCCGGTGCGGTTCCGCTCGCCTGCGGAGGCGGTCCGGCACGGGCTGGCGTTGCTGACGGAAGACCGCAAGGAGCAAGGGCTCCTGCTGCCACTGAGCGTCCGAGTCAACACGACCCTGGCCCGCCTCAGCGCTCTCGCGCGGCGTGGGGGCTGGATCCGCGGGAGTGCGGAGTCCGCCGCTGCGTCGGCTCTGGCCCGGCTGCTTTCTGTACGCTGCCGTTCCGTCGAGCAGCCCGTCGGCGAACTCAGCGGCGGCAACCAGCAGAAGGTGGTCCTGGCCCGCTGGCTGCATCGCGACAGCGAGATCCTCATGGTGGATGAGCCGACGCGCGGCATCGATGTAGCGGCCCGTCATGAGATCTACCGGCACCTGGACCGCTTGGCCGCGGGGGGCAAGGCGATCCTGGTGGTCTCCTCGGACCTGGATGAACTGCTCGGACTGTGCGACCGGATTGCCGTCGTCTCGGCGGGCCGTATCGCCGCGGTGTTCCCCCGCGGGCAGTGGAGCCGGGAGGCCATCATGGCCGCGGCGCTGAGCGGGTATGCGCGCGCTCCGACCGAGGCCGAGAGCCCCAGGAAACACGGGACGTTCGCGGCAGCGAAGTGAGGGCCAGCGCCCGTCGGCGGAGGCCAGGGAGTGCAGGATGGACCAGACCGACACAACGGCAGCCGGGAGAGGTTCTCCAGACAACGGCGGATCGCGACGGCACTGGGTGCGCGGCCCGGCGGCCTTCGGCGACTGGCTGGGCATGCTGGTGTTCCTGGCTCTGCTGATTGCCGCCTTTGGACTCAAGGCCGAGCATTTCCTCACGCGACAGACCTTCGTGACCATCGCCAACCAAGTCCCGGACGCGGTGCTGCTGGCTATCGGGATGACCTTCGTGCTGGTCGTCGCCGGGATCGACCTGTCCGTCGGCTCGGTGTTGGCATTGAGCAGCGCCGTGCTCGGCGTGTCCATCCTGCGCGGCCACTGGCCGGTCTGGGCTGCCATCGTGGCCGCCCTGGCCACAGGCAGCCTCTGCGGTCTGCTCAACGGCCTGGTTACGGTCGTCTGGCGCCTGCCTTCCTTCATCGTCACGCTGGGCATGCTCGAAATCGCCCGCGGCGCCACGTACCTGGTCACGCGGTCCCAGACCCAGTACATCGGCGCACCCATCGAAGGCGTGGCCGCGGTGGCGCTTCTCGGCCTGTCTCTGACGTTCCTACTGGCCCTGGCGCTGGTGGTGCTCGGCGAACTGGTGCTGACCCGGACCGTGTTCGGGCGCTACATGGTGGCCATCGGCACGAACGAGGAGGCGGTGCGCCTGTCCGGCATTGACCCGCGGCCGGTCAAGGTGATGGTGTTTGCGCTCTGCGGGCTGCTGAGCGGGCTGGCGGCGGTGGTGCAGACCTCGCGGCTGGCGTCGGCGGACCCCAATGCGGGGAGCGGCGCGGAGTTGCAGGCCATCGCCGCGGTGGTGGTGGGCGGCACCAGCCTGATGGGTGGACGCGGCTCGGTCGTCAGGTCGCTCTTCGGGGTGCTGCTAATTGCCGTGCTGGGGGCTGGCCTGGCCCAGATCGGCGCCAGCGAACCCGCCAAGCGCGTCATCACCGGCGGTCTGATTGTGGCGGCCGTGGTGCTGGACCACTACCGTCAACGGGCGGCCAAGGCCGGCCGCTGGCTCTGCGGCGACGAACATTGACCCATGGAGAACGCGATGAGACCGTGTGCCTTAGCAATCCTGGTCATCGCCGGGCTGGCGCTCAACGCGCAGGCGGCGGAAAAGGAGCCGTATCGCAGGCTATCGGTCGACGACTACCGTGACCGGTTGAAGGGCGGCTGGATCGGCCAGATGGCCGGGGTCGGCTGGGGATCTCCGACCGAGATGAAAGTCTACGGCCGGATCATGAACGAGTCGGAAATGCCGCCATGGGACCCGAAAAGGGTCAACCAGTACGACAACGATGACTGCTATGTTGAGCAGACATTTGTCAGGACGTTGGAACAGTACGGTTTGGACGTTTCCGCCAAGCAGGCGGGCCTTGATTTTGCCCGTACCACATTCAATCTCTGGGGCGCCAACTTGGTTGGACGTAACAACATCCGCTGCGGCATTATGCCGCCCGATTCAGGCCATCCCAAGTTTGCTTTGGCTCAGGACTTGCTCGATTTCCAGATCGAGGCGGACTTCTCGGGCCTCATCTCCCCCGGCCTTCCCAACAGCGTGATCGCCCTGTGCGACAAGTTTGGGCATATGATGAACTATGGCGACGGGGTGTACGGGGGGCAGTTTGTCGGGGGCATGTACGCGGAGGCCTATTTTCAGAAGGATGTGATCAAGGTCATCGAAGCCGGACTGAAGTGCATTCCGGCAGAGTCCCAGTATGCGGAGATGGTCCGCGACATGCTCGGCTGGTATCGTCGGGATCCGGAGAACTGGCAGAAGACATGGGAACTGGTGGAGGAGAAGTACCACAAGGATAAGAACTACAGCCACGGCTGGTCAGAGAAGACCATCGAAGTCAAACTCAACGGTGCCTACATCCTCATGGGGCTTCTCTACGGCGGAAAGGACTTCGAGAAGACCATCCAGATCGCCTGCCGCTGCGGCCAGGACAGCGACTGCAATCCCGCTAATGCCGGCGGGGTGCTGGGCGCGATCCTCGGCTTTGCGGCGGTGCCAGAGCGCTGCACATCGGCACTGGATGAAAAACGCCTCTTTTCAGCCTCCACGTACGACTGGCCGGAGATGCTCCGGGTGCATGAAGCGCTCGCTCGCAAGGTCGTCGTCAAGTACGGCGGCCGGATCGAGAAGGAGGCGAGCGGCAAGGAGCAGTTCCTCATCCCCGTCCAGGTCGCCCAACCGGGGCCGCTTGAGAAATCGTGGCAACCTGGGCCGGTGGCGGGGGGAAAGTACTCCGAGGCGGAAGTGGATGAGATGATCGGGCCCATCGAGTACGTTGCTCCGGGCTGGAAGGTCAAGGACAGTGGTATTCGGGTGGGTCTTCCGAACGAATATGTGGGCCGGTCCAACGTGCTGATGACGGGTCCGCTGAACGAAACCACTCCCTGTATTCTCTACAGAAAACTGACACTGCCGGCCGGCAAGAAGAGTTTCCTTAACCTTGCCGTCGGCCATCTCCCGAAATGCGACTGGGATCTGCTGGTCAAGGTGGATGGAGAAGAGCTTCTGAAGAAAAGCGTTGGCGCGGAGACGGCGCCGACCGGGTGGATGGACGTGGTGGTGGACCTGACCCCCTATGCCGGGAGGAGTGTGAAGTTGGAGTTATGGAATCAGGCGTCGGATTGGAGCGGTGAATTGGGGTACTGGCAAGGGATCTCGATCAACCGCGGCGTCAACCTGCTCAAGGCGGGCAAGGAGAGCCGTTCGCGCCAGGGCAATGTGGAGGGCTCCATCAAAGACGGCAGTTTCGCCACTTTTGCCGTCACCTTCGATGGCAAACTCGCAGAGAAGGACTGGTTCGCGGTTTCGCTGGACGAAGCGGTCACGATCAGTAGCGTGGTCTTCGGCCATGGCAAGAATTTCCACGATGGCGGCTGGTTCGACGCCGGCGCTGGCAAACCGAAAGTGCAGGTTCAGCTTGCCAAGGACGGGGCCTGGGAAACCGTGGGTGAACTCAGCGGCTACCCCAGGACGACGGCAGAGAACCACGGCGGGCTGACGGAGGGCCAGGAGTTCACCTGCGAGTTGGCGAAACCCGTAGATGCCATCGCGGTGCGGGTGCTCGGCAAGCCGGCCGGCGGCAACAATCCGGGCCAGGCGTTCTCGTCGTGTGCAGAAGTGCAGGCGTTCCGGTGAGGGTTGCCAGTCACCGGTATCACCGTCACCAACCCTAGGAGTTTCTCATGGCGTATCCCGAGTTGCCGAACTACCGACACGTGATCGATCAGATCACCTTGTCTGCCCAGCTTAAGCATGAGTATGGCGCCGATGGTATCGCCCCGGTGCTGGCCGAGGCCGAGACGGCGTTGCGCCGGGCGCTGGCCCGGTTGAGCGCCCTGCCGGAGAGTGCTGCCATCGCCGCCCGGGAACCGAATGATCTGGCGGGCATCCGGGCGCTGCGCCCGCCTGGGCCGCGCCGCCTCTGGACTGCCTTTGACGCCGTCGCCTACCGCGAACGACTCGCCGGGGCGCTGTTCGGGCGTCTGGCCGGCTGCACCCTGGGCGCGCCGGTGGAGTTCTGGGAGGTCACGGCGATGCAGGCGTGGGCGGCAGAACTCGGCGAGGCCTTCCCGCCCGTCGATTACTGGCGCGAGATCCCCAACCGGCACCACAAACGCTACCACGTCAGCCGTTGCGATGCGTATACGCGGGAGAAGATGGACGGCGTCCCGGTTGATGACGATATCACCTACACCATCCTCGGGCTGCTGGTGGCGGAGGAGTACGGTCGCAACTTCACCGTGGCGGACCTGGGCCGGGCGTGGCAGAAGTACCTGCCGATGGCCTGTACGGCCGAGCACGTCGCCCTGGAGAATCTGAAGAAGGGGATTCCGGCAGAGCAGGCCGGCGCCGTTGACAACCCCTATTGCGAGTGGATCGGCGCCGATATCCGCAGTGATCCCTGGGGCTATCTGGCGCCCGGCCAACCGGAGTTCGCGGCGTCCATGGCCTATCATGATGCCTATCTGAGCCATCGCCGCAATGGCATCTACGGGGAGATGTTCTTCTCGGCCGCCATTGCGGCGGCGTTCACGGTGGATCATCCGCTGAAAGCCCTGGAAATCGCCCTGACGGAGATCCCGATCGAGTGCAGCCTGGCGCAGGATGTACACTGGGCGCTCGAGGTGGCGCCGCGAATCCGCAATTACCTGGAAGCACGCGCCGCCGTGGACAAGCATTTCAAGGGCATGAGCGGCGTGCATACCAACAACAATGCCTGCCTCACGATCTGGGGGCTCACCATCGGTGGCACCGATTTCACCCGTGTCATCGGCGAAGTAGTGGCCATGGGACTGGACAACGACTGCACCGCCGCCACGGCCGGCAGCATCGTCGGCGCCGTGATCGGCAAGGCCGGCATCCCGCCGCACTGGTACGCCCGCTTCAACGACACCGTGCACACCTACATCAACGGCCATCCCCACCTGGCCATAAGCAACGTCCTCGACCGCTTCACGGCCCTGGCCCAACATGGCTCTTGACCATTGCAATACCCGCTCCGCGGATGCGCCCGAGGATGGGTGCGTGCCATTGAAGAGACCAAGCAGGCGTCATGCCGTCGTGCCCATGCCTGCACGATGTGCCGGTATGGCGACCGTCATCCTTCTGGCCATGGCCGGTTGTCACCTTTCCGAGTCCGGAGAAGAGGAAGGGGCAGGAGAGAGGAAGCGCCTCGCCGCCGAAACGGTCATGATCACGAAACCGGCCCGTGCCGACGGGGGGCTTTGTCCAACCCTGGTCGTTGCCGGCGGGCAAGCCCTGGTTGCATCGTCGGTCGCCACCCAGCATCCGTACCATGCCGACAACCCCGGCGTCGCCGAGGCGGCCGCGGACTCCGCGAGTGCGACCTGGCTTCTGGCATACGCCGGTCGTGGCGACGAGGCGGCGCCGGCATTGATCGCCCTGCCGGCAGGCCAGGAAACCGGGCTGCTGAATCTGACCATCGCCTATCCCGAACAGCGTGCCGGAAAGATTGTTACGTACCCGTTCACCATCGCCGGCGGGGCGACCACCATCAGCGGCATTACCCTCGGCAACTCCTACAACGGCATGTTGATCGAAGTGGCCAACGGGTGTATGCTGGCGGGCATTCAGGGCACGGGGCTCAAGCGCGGAATGGTCGCCCCGCACAGCTCTGAGTTCTCCTGGATGCATGACGTGCAGTTTGCCAACACGTATTGGGGGGCGCATGCGGCGGAGTTTGCCGGTGCCCCGCTTTCCCCTGCGGAAATTGCCGCCCTCGACCCGTTCACCCGTGCCAACCTCACCGGTCTGGAACTCGGGCGGCTCGACGCGCTGGCGATCCCGCGCTTCACCGCCGTGGACGCCGCCTTGCCGGTGCTGATCAGGAAGAACGAGAAGCAGGAGAAGCACCGGGTTTTAGGTTTTGGCGGTGTGGTCGCGGAATTCCCGGACCGGCGCGAGGAGGTCGACCCCTGGTACTACGGCATGCACTACGCCAATCTCGACAACGTCCCGGAGGCCCAGGGCAAGACCTACCGGTTTGCCAGGACGCCCGCCGCGGCTAGGCTTGGGGCAGACGATTTCATGGTCGTCACCGCACCTCCGTTCACTGCGGCGGGAGACGGACAGGCCGACGACACACGCGCGATCCAGGACGCTCTGGACCACGCCGGCGCGGCAGGCGGAGGTCTGGTCTACCTGCCCCAAGGCGTGTATCGCGTTTCCGCGCTTTTGACCGTCCCGGCCGGGGTGGAACTGCGCGGTGCGGTTGGGCGGGGGTTCATCCGCCAGTACCGCGAGACATGCACCCTGGCGGTCGATGGCGGCAGTGTCGGGAGCGATCTCGAGACCGCTCCGGCCGCCATCACCCTCGGCGCCCGGTCCGGCATTCGCGGGTTGAGCATCGTCTACCCCGACCAGGGGCGCAGTGCCGCCCGGCTCAAACCGTATCCGTGGACAATCCGCGGCAACGGGCCCCGCGTGTGGGCCGTGGATCTCACGTTCATGCGTCATCAGCTGGGGGACCGCCGGGATCAGGTACAGGTCTTCGGCGAAGTCTCACTCGCCACCGGGAAGCCGGCCACACCCGGTCCTGACCCGACGACATGCCGGAACCCGGAATCCGCTGTCGACCGGGATCCGGACACGTTCTGGCAGGGGCCGGCAGGGAGTTGGCTGCAGGTTGACCTGGGCGGAGTCCGCACCCTCGGCCGGTTCGGGGTTGCATCCGCTTGGGCGAGGTTTGGCAAGGACAGCTACGTTCGGCGGTGCGAGCTTCAGGTCAGCGAAGATGGCGCCTCCTTCACCACCGCCGACACGCTGGATACGTAGGGTTGCGCGTGGGCTGACATGGCGCTGAAGCAGCCTGTCCGGGCACGGTTTGCCCGACTCGTGACCAAGACGGTCGGGACCGTTGACGATCCGTCCCGCATCTCCGAGTTCCGGGTCTTTGAGAAAGACCGCTGAGTCCGCCAGTTGGAGGGTCCGTAACCATGTGCCCGATGCGTGTCTGTTCACCCCTGGTCCCCTTCCTCCTGGCGGTGGTGGCGACGGCTCAGCCCGCGCCGCTGGCGCTGGTGCCGTACCGTATCCCCGCCGGGTTGCCCGATGCCGCCGAGGCTCTGTCGCCGGCGGACGTGCGCATCGACGGTTGGCTGGGCGAGCGGCTCAGGGCAAATGCGACGGTGCGCCTACCGGCGGTCGACACCGAGCCGCTGCTGGCGGGTTTCCGCCACAGGCCGGGCACGCACCCGTGGATCGGCGAGCACATCGGCAAGTGGCTGCACGCGGCCACCCTCGCGTGGGCCTACACCGGCGACCCCGCACTGCGAGAGAAGCTTGACCGCGCCGCCGCCGACCTCATTCAGTGCCAGGAACCCGATGGGTACCTGGGGACCTACGTGCCCGAGAAGCGCTTCGGCCTCTACCCCCAGGCGGACTGGGACGTGTGGTCGCACAAGTACAACCTCATGGGCCTGTTGACCTACTACCAGTACACCGGCAATGAGGCGGCTCTGGGTGCCTGCCGCAAGGTGGGTGACCTGCTGGCCGCGACCTTCCCGGCAAAGCGCAGCATCCTGGCCGCCGGCACGCACGTGGGCATGGCCGCCACCAGCGTTCTCGAACCGGTGGTGCTGCTCTACCGGCTGACCGGCGACGAGCGTCACCTGGCCTTTGCCCGCTACATCGTGTCGGCCTGGGACGAACCGAACGGCCCGAAGATCGCCACCACGCTCCGGCGCGAGAAGGCGGTCAACAAGACCGCCAACGGCAAGGCCTACGAGATGCTCTCCAACCTCGTCGGGCTGTGTGAACTCGCCCGGACCACCGGCGACCGCGCCTGGCTCGAACCGGTCACGATCGCCTGGGACGATATCGTCGCCAATCGCCTCTACCTCACGGGCAGCGCGAGCGCCGGCGAGCTCTTCCAGCCCGACCACGTTCTGCCCAACCAGCCCGGCGCGCACATCTGCGAGACGTGTGTGACTACGACCTGGGTCCAGCTCAACAGCCAGCTCCTCCGCCTCACCGGCGACGCCAAGTACGGCGACGAGCTCGAACGCACGCTCTACAACCACCTCACTGCGGCCCAGCACCCGCGTGGCGACAACTGGTGCTACTACACCGCCCTCGAGGGCTCCAAGCCCTACGCCGCCGGCATCAACTGCTGCCACTCCAGCGGCCCGCGCGGCCTCGCCCTTGCCCCGCAGTCGGCGTACCTGACGATGCGGACCCCCGGCGGCTGGGCCTTGGCCGTCAGCACATTCGAGACGTCGCGCGCCAGGCTCGCCCCGGCTGGTGAGGCCGTGACCGTCGAGCAGCAGAGTGCGTTCCCGCGCCGCGGGGTATCGGCCATCACGCTGCACCTGGCCCGTCCTGCCACGTTCGCCGTTCAGGTGCGGGTTCCCGCCTGGGCCGCGCCACTCACGGCGGAAACGGCTGGCACGACCGTGACCGGCGCGGGCGGGTGGGCGGTCCTGTCGGCACGCGAGTGGCGCGATGGCGACCGGATCGCGCTACGCTTCACCTTGGCCAGCCGCCTCATTCCTGGCGACTTCGGCAACACCGGCCGCGCTGCGCTGGCCTGGGGTCCGTTCGTGTTGGCCTATGACCAGGCCCTGAACCCGGGCCTGCCGCCGGCAGGGGTGCTCGGGTTGGCCTCCGTCCAGCCGCCGTGCGCGCTCCGACCGGGCGAAGCCCTGGCGTTCGAGACCCAGGTCGTCGGCCGACGGTCGACGGAGGCGAAGGCCGCCACGTTCATGACCTTTGCCGATGCCGGCGCCGGGGGCGGGGCCGTCCGCGTCTGGCTGCGGGCGCCGGGGGTCAACCCGCCCGACAACGACTCGCTACTCGGAGACGGCCGCGAGAGTCGTTCGCGCCAGGGCAACGTCGCGGGGTCAATCATCGACGGCGACTCCGGCAGCTTCGTGGTGACTTTCGACGGTGCGCCCGCCAAAGAGGACTGGTTCGCGGTGACCCTCGACGCCCCCATCACCTTCCGCCGCGTGGCGTTCACCCACGGCCGGAACTTCCACGACGGCGGCTGGTTCGACGCCAGCGCGGGCAAGCCGAAGGTCCAGGTGCAGCGCGAGAAGGATGGCACATGGGAAACGGTCGGCGAACTGGGCGACTACCCGCCCGCCACGGCCAGCGACGGCAGCCTGCTCAGCGAGGGACGGACCTTCACGCTACGCCTGCCGCAGCCCGCGACGGCCGTGGCCGTGCGCGTCATCGGCACCCCCGCCTCAGGCGACGCCCCCAGGCAGGCGTTCTCCTCGTGCGCGGAACTGCAGGCCTTCGCGGAGTGATAGACCACGCACAGCAGCGCCACAAGAAGCGCCTTGAGCCGGCACGCCCCTTGCCGCCGCGCCCGCCGCGGGGGTATCCGTGGGGCGGGCAGGCCACGCCGAAAGGAAACACCCCGACAGGTCCGGGAAGAGAGATGAGCGAGGATATGGACCCTGCCGGGGTGTTAAGTTGTCAAGCTTTGCTGTACCTGGTCTCTTGGCGCCTACACCGTCCGGGCCTCGCTTCCCCCGGGCGATCTTACTGCTTAATGCGACCTGCCGCAGGGCATGAGGTTCCCGCGCCCCGGTGCTTTTCTGGTTGCGCCCTGCGGGCTCTGCGATTTGGCTTCTTGGGCGTGTTTCCGGCGGCTCTGCGCTTACTGGGCGCAAGTCAGCTCCGTAGGGGTTTGCTGGTATGAGAACCGCAGAAGGTCGAATGACCAAAGACCTATGACGAATGGCAGAATCCCCTGCCGGGGCACCGGTGGTCTCTGGCGGTCAGGTCCGGCACCAGCCGGGGAACCTGCTTGTAGGAGACCTGCAGCCACCTCGTAGGACACCCGGCGCTTCCCATTCCGCCCCCCGTCCGCCGCGGCGGACGAAGGGCGTTGGAGGGCGCCGCGGCGTCGGCGCCCCTTTGGGCCTTGGTGCCCGATTTCAGCGCCGTAGGTGCGGCCATCCCTCAGCCCAGCCCAGCGGGCTGGGTAAACAGGTTCCATGTGCC
>CAIZKT010000577.1:0-26021 GCA_903933565.1 uncultured Victivallales bacterium
CCGCGGCGGACGCTGGGCGGAAGGGGAAGCGCCTGGTCTCATACGAGGTTGCTGCAAGTCTCAGACACGCAACCCACTACGGAACTTGACCTGCGGCCCTTGGCCTCACCACGGAGGCGAGGCAACGTGGACCCTCGGCTCGCCGTCGGGAGTCTGCAGCGAGCCCGGTCCTATGAGCCGAAACGCTGGTTGGCGATACTGGGTGGCAGCTCCTGGTAGCCGCAGGGCTCCATGCTGAAGGCGCCACGCCCACTGGTGAGCTTGGGCAGGGACTTACTGAACCCGAACATTTCGGCCAGTGGCACCTGGCAGGAAATGCGCTTGAGCTGCCCGATCTGCGTCATCGCCTGGATGATGGCCCGCCGGGGTTGCAGGTATACGGACACATCTCCGACGCATTCCTCGGGACAGATGACCTCGAGGCGCATCAGGGGTTCGAGTACGGTGGTGCCGACGTGACTGATGGCGTGGTCGACGGCCTGGAGGACGGCCCCGACGACGGCCCCCTCGGTGGTCTTGTCGGTCTGCACATTCAGGGTGGTCAGCTCGGCTCCGACGTAGATCAGCGGATAGCCATGGTTGCCGCCCGTGCGCAGGCCGTCGGCGAGCGCCCTCTCGGCCGTGGCAACGAGGGCTTTAGGCACGAGCACCCGCTGGCGCAGATTGCTGCTGACATGGAACAGCTCTCCGCTGCGGGGCAGCGGTTTGAGGACAATTTCGACCTCGGCAAAGAGTTCAGTCTCGCCGAGGACACGGCTGAAGACGACGTGCTCGGTGGCAGCGGCTTTGAAGGTTTCGCGATAGGCCACCCGGGGTTCGCCAGTACGGGCCTCGAGACCGAACTCGTCAGCGATGCGCTTGAGGTTGATTTCCAGATGCAATTCACCCATGCCGGAGAGCAGGCGTTGCCCGGTGTCCTCGTCCTGGTTTCGGGACAGGGTCTGATCTTCGCGGCAGAGCAGGTCCAGGACCTCGTCCAGGCGTTCCTTGTCCTTGCTGTACTTGGGTTCGATGGCGATCGAGATGACCGGGTCGGGGAAGGAGATGCGTTCGAAGGCGACGCGGCGGCGTTGATCGCAGAGGGTATCGCCGATGCCGCAGTCGCGCAGCCCGACGAGTCCGACGATATCGCCAGGGCCGACCGCCTCGATCATTTCGGTGCTCTTGGCGTAGATGCGCAGGAGCTGCTTAGGGCGAACGCGCTCGCCGGAACGGACATTCAGAAGGGTGTCGCCAGCCCGCAGGGTGCCCGAGTAGGTCCGCAGGTAAAAGAGGTCGGAGGCCGCCGAGGCGGTAACCTTGAAGATAAGACCCGAGAAGGGGGCCAGGGGATCGGCCGAGATGGGCACCGCGTCGTCCGTACGGGGGTCGTGGCCCATGACCTGTCCGACGTCTTCGGGGGACGGCAGATAGGCGATGACAGCGTCGATCAGAGGCTGGATACCGAGGCGACGTTTGCCGCTCCCAAGCAGGACAGGAACGATGGTCCGTTTGAGGGTAAGCGCCCGGATTTCTCGACGCAGCAGGTCGGCGGGCAGCGCTTCGCCTTCGAGATAGAGGGTGGCGATGGCGTCCGAATGATCAGCCAGACGCTCGATCATGGTTTCGCGCCGTTCGGCGAGGAGATCGAGGAACTCGGCAGGGACGGCGCTGCGCAGCACCTCGCGGTTGTCTTCCCCGCTGAAGGAGACCAGCTCTTCGCTGACCAGGTCGAGCAGGGCGTGGAAGCCGTCTTCGATCCCCAGCGGCTCTTGCAGCGCGATGGCGCAGGTAGCGAAGACGGCATTGACCTCACCGAGGACGCGTGGGAATGAAGCGCCGATGCGGTCGAGTTTATTGACAAAGGCGATCTTGGCGACGCGGTAGGCATCGGCCTGGTGCCACACCTTCTCGCTCTGGGCCTCGACTCCCTCGACGCCGCTGAAGATAACCACGGCACCGTCGATGACGCGAAGCGAGCGTTCCACTTCGGCGGTGAAGTCGATGTGTCCGGGAGTATCGATGAGGTGGATAAGGTGGTCGCCCCAGGGAATGGTGGCGGCCGCGGCGCGGATGGTAATGCCGCGGGCGCGCTCCTCGGGAAGGAAGTCCATGACGGTGGTGCCGTCGTCGATGCTGCCGTAGCGGTGCGTCTGGCCCGAGTAGAAGAGAATGCCTTCGGTGGTGGTGGTCTTGCCCGCATCGATGTGGGCGATGATACTGATATTACGGATGTGGCTGATGTCACTCATGTCACTCACTTGAAATCCTTCCCTAAAAGGACGGGGCTGCCCCGCGCGGGAGCAGCCCCGTAAAGCTGTAGCATCAGGCCTTCACGGCGGGATCTACGGCGCCGACAGTTCGACGTTGCGCGACGCCTTGATCCAGTAGGCTTGCCCCTTCTTCATGATGGGGGTCGTTTCGTATCCCTTGGTGCTGGGGTTGATCCCCTTGACGCCCAGGTTTTCCCTGAGAACCGCGTCGTAATTCAGATCAACCGCCCCGTTACCGTCAGGTGCCTGGCTGTATGCCGAGTAGGCCTCGACCACGTTGGTATCGACCACGGGGCCGACGAGATTCCAGCCGGTCACCAGTGCCAGTTGTCCGCCGACCGGTAAGCCATGCACCGTGAAGGTAGCGCCGGAGGTCAGCGGGCAGAACACCCAGTAGCCGACCTTGGCTTCGACCTCTGTCACCGCCACATAGCCACCGTTCTGGTAGGCCCAGGCGGTACCGGCAATCACTTGTTGTCCGTTGAAGGCAAAGACACTGCGAACCGCCGGGGTAATCGGCTGGATGGCGAAGGAGATCATGTTCCACCCGTAGTCAAGGGTGAGGGTCTGGTTCGCGTCTCCAGTCCCCAGGCTGACGCGGAACAGGGCGCTGTAACCCTGCGTACTGCCACCCGCGGCGGCGATGATGTCCTCGATGTCCTGCGAGGTGAGGGTGATACCGTTGACCGTACTCATGTCCAAGGTGGTGCCGTAGACCGGGTAGAATTCACCGTACGGGCCTTCCTGAACGCGAGTGATGGTGAGCGGGGTCTCGGTGACCGGAAGACTGAGGCCGTTCCAGGTCAGGCGGCAAGTGGCCGGGTTGAGGCCGAGGTCGACCTTCAGATACCAGGACGTCATGTCACCATACGGCCGCATGTCCGTGGTCAGGCGGGTGTGGTCGGCTTCGAGGCCAACGCTGTAGGAACTGCCGGCCGGGGTCATGACCACGCCAGTCCCGGCGCCACCGGGTCCACCGGGGGGAAGGTCACCTGGGGTCGGCAGGTCAGCATCGATGTTCAGGTCGAATCCATGGGTAGCGCCGAAGCGCCAGCCGAGGGTAACGGTCTGAGTCACAGCCGCGGTGCCATCGGTGAAGGTCTTGGCCACCTGTATGGCCTGGGTCCAGCTGACCGTGCCAATGGTCACGGAGTTGCTGAGGCTGCCGGTGCTCTCGCCATTGCTATCGGTGGCAAAGACCTGGCAAGTCCAGACTTCCCCGGCGCGGGTGTAGGTGCTGGGGACCACGTTGGCCGGCGAGCCGTCGGCACTGACCGCAGGCTTGGCGTTGGCCAGAACGTAGTTGGCGCCCTCGTAGGGTTGCGCACCGCTGCCGAAGGGTACAATCTGGCCATTGCGGAACCAGACGTACTTGTAAGAGATGTGACTCTCTCCCAGCGGCGAGACGCCGCCCGAGGCGGTGCAGATCAGGTCATCGGCCGTGTTCGGCTGCTGCGGCAGCAGGGTCACCGTGGTAGGAGCGCTCGGACCGCTGGCGCCGGAGGGGACTTCGAACCAGAGGTGAGCGAGGTAGGCTCCATTGGTTGTGGTGATCGTTGAGTTCGTCCAGACCTGCACGTAGTAGACGCCAGGCGTGAGATCGACCTCGACCCGGGCGAAGTTTGACTCGCCAAGCTGGCCCGTGACACCCGTAACACCCACATCGTCAACCTGGCGGACGAAGCTCGGGGCGCCGCTGCCATTGGAGCGATAGAGCGCCAGAACCGTGTCGCACACATCCGCTAGTCCAGAGTAATACGGGCTCCACATGGTCGTAATATTGCTCGTTTCGAAGGTGACGCGGAGACGCTCGTAGCCGGGGCCGTCTTCCACCAGGAACCAGAACCAGTCGCGGTCCTCACTGGTGCCAAACGTGTGGCGCTGGACCGCGAGGTCAACCAGACTCAGCGGATTGCTCTTGGGCAGAATACGGCGGGCCTGGTTGTAGGTGTTATTGGGCTCGTAAGCGAGCGTACCCACCACCGTGTTGCCGATAATGACCGGATTGGAGCTGATGGTGACGCTACGGTTGGCGTAGATGTCCATGGCGTAGACTTGGCAGAACCAACGATCTCCGGGCAGGGTCAAGGTCTCGCTGAGCACCGGCGTGGTTTGCCCAACGATGGGCGCGTAAGCGGTCTCAGGCGTACGCAACCGATACCACTGGTAGTAGTACGCGAAGGCGTCACCCTCCGGGTCCACTGAGCCCGAAGGATCACAGATGAGCAGGTCTGCGTCAAGTGGGGTATCAGGTGTGACATGAACCAGAGTGGGCGCGGTGGGGGGCCGGTTTTCCGCCGCGCTGCCGACGCCACCGCCAATCACACGAGTGACGCGGACCTGGGTGGTGGCGGTGATGGCACCGCTGCCGTAGGTAGGCCGACTTTGGCCGCCGTCCGCATCGCTGGCGTAGGCCATAAAGCTCCAGAGGTCGCCGCGGCGCGTCAGGCTGCCATCGAGGGTGATGAGGCCATTTGCGGCTGCGGTCACGTTGTCCAGCGAAGAGGATGTGAAGAGCTCCGAGTTGCGGTACCAATCAACCGAGATGGAGACCGCGCGGGTGTTGCTGTTGTTCAACGTCAGCACCAAGGCGTTGCCCTCCTGGGCCTGAGTCGGGGTCAGGCTGACGAAGGTCGGGCGGATCGGGGATACCGTTGCACCGGTGACCACGTAGTCGAAGGCGAACGGGCCGTCCTTGCCCAGGTCGTCTACCGGCACAACGACGGCATAATAGAACTGTCCGGTCACGACACCGCTCAGGGCTGCCAGGTCGAGGGTCAGAGCATGGCCAAGCGCCGGGGCGGCGGCGACGATGAGCTGGTAGTCGTCTCCGTCCATAATGCCGTTCTTGTTGGCGTCGCTGAAGATGACCTCACCCTCGTCCCATCTGCCGTCGGCATTGGTATCGCTGAAGGAGATGCCAGCGCTCGCGCTCGGCGCCCGCGTCCCGCGGAACCACGAGTAGCGGTACTGCACGCGCAGCCCATCCGGGTCCGTGGAAGGCAGGATGATTTCGGCGCGCAGCAGGGCATTGCTAGCGACCTGTTTGGTCGCCGTGACAGGAGCGATACGCATCTGCGGCGCGGTCGGAGCGTCGTTGCCATCGATGACGACGTTTGCCATGGTCATACTGCCTTCCGGCCGCAGAGCGTGGGCCCAGAAGGCCCGCCAGTCCGCGTGCCAGGCGTAGTCCTCGATGGACTGGCCGGCGTCGTCAAACTTCACGTACAGGGCGAGTGCCATGGCTTGGGCCCAGGGGGACGATTGCGCTTCGTACCAGCTTGCGGTGTTGGCATAGTCGACCCATGCATCCTCGCCCGTCTGCCAGGCCTGGTCGCCATTGGCGTCGTTGTAGTACATCGTCAGGGGCCGGACGGTGGCGCCGGAGATCGGCGCGGTGGGGGCTGGCGTGGTGTAGTGGATAAGTACGTCTGTACCTAGGTCGTAAGCTCCGGCGACGCTGGTGCCGGATCCAGTCCGATCGGCCCACACCGTCTCACCCTCATCCCAGGCGCCGCTCGCATTGGCATCCTGGTAGTAGATACCGGTGGCAAGGCGACCGCTGGTGCCGGACAGGGTAGACCAGGCGGTCTGGGTAACATGGCGGTCGACCGCGTAGAGGGCAGGATCGACATTCACCAGCGTGAGCGTGTCGGCAATGCCGCCGTCGTAGATGCCATAGCCAGGAACCACGGAGCGGGCGGCATTCAGCGCGATCTGGTCATTGCTCAGAACGACGCCAGCGAGATCGTGGTTCTGGCCACTGAGCGCATCGCGGTAACGTAACTGCCTGGACTTGACACCCCAGATACGAACTTCGTCCACGTCGCCCGCGTAATTCTCACCGAGACGGACGAACGGGGTCTTGCCCTCGACAACGGCCGGGCAGTAGCCGGAGACTTCGCGTTGCTCGGCGACGGGATCGCCGTCCAGGAAGAGGGTGAGGACGCGCGCGGCTGCATCGTAGCGGCCGGTGAGGTGGTACCACTGATTCTCCACCAATTCCAGGTTGGTCACCTGAACGATGCGTTCGGGCGTTGCATCCGCGCTGTTGTACCACTTGGCGAATGGGTAGAGGTACTGTTGCTCGACGCCATTGATGGTTCTGGCGCCGAACTTGAGGCCGATGGCATAGTTGGTATCAGACCCAGCGGCAGCGCCAAAGGCACGGCGAACCAAATACAGCTCTTCGCCGACCGTCAGCTCGCTCTTGACCAGTTCCCCGCGGGTTGCGTCTGTGCCCGGGCCGAAGCGGAAGCGGAAGCGCGCCTCCACCGTCCAACTGGCAAAGGCCAAACGCTGCTCGGTGTCCGCGACGCCGGGGACCTCAAGGGCCCCATTCCCCGTGAAGCGGGCCATCAGGTTACCGCGGTAGTCGAGGCGGTTGTAGCGGGCCAGGTCGACGAAGGTATTGATGTCCGCCTTCGAGAGACTGTTGTAGCCTTCGCTGCCCGCCACGAATTCCCTGTAGTCGTTGACGCCATCATCGTCGGTGTCGACCAGGTGCGGGTCGGTATTGACACCGGGCTGCCATTCCTGGATGTCGGTGAGGCCGTCGCTGTCGCTGTCGATGGTCTCGTCTTCGGCCACCTTCGGGTCGGTACCGGCAAGGTATTCCTCGTAGTTGGTACGACTGTCCATATCCGGATCATCGTTGCGGCCGTTGGGAGTGGTGGCACTCAGCGGATTGAGGCCATAGCGAATCTCCCAGCCGTCCGGTAGGCTGTCGTTGTCGGTGTCGCGGTCGCGAGGATCGGTGCCCTGACCGAACTCCACGATGTTCGTGGCGCCATCGGAGTCGGGATCACCGGTCGCGCCATTGACGCCGATCGGGTTGAGCGGGTTGAAGGCGTGGGTGACCTCCCAGCCGTCGGGCAGACCATCGCCGTCGGAGTCGCGATTGCGAGGATCGGTGAGATAGTCCCGTTCCTGGGCGTTGGTGAGACCGTCGTTATCCGGGTCGCCGGTGGCGCCGTTGATACCGACGGCACTGTTGGCATCGAGGCCATAGCTGCGTTCCCAGCCATCGGGCAGGCCGTCGCCGTCGCTATCGCTGTCCATCGGGTTGGTGGCGTCGCCCCAGGTCGGCGGGATGGCCACCAGATTCACGACGAGATCAGCGCCAAGGTACTCAGAGATGTTGGCGAGGCCGTCACCATCGGGATCCTCGGCGGCATCGTCACGCAGCGGATTGAGGCCATTGGCCACTTCCCAACCGTCCGCCATACCGTCGACGTCCGTATCGGCATGTTGGGCACGAGTCCCGGCGTTGTACTCACCGAGGTTCGAGAGGCCGTCGTTGTCCGGGTCGCCAGCGGCACCGTTCACGCCGGTGGCATCGTTGGGCGAGAGGCCATTGGCTATCTCCCAGACGTCCGGGAGTCCGTCATTGTCGCTATCACTGGGCAGCAGGTCCGGCACATCGGTTGAGAAGGCATAGCCGCCCCTACCGCAGGCTGAATCGCCGAGGCGGTTGGTGACAAAGTCCTGAGCCCCGAAGCGGTCAGGAGACTTGGTGCTGCCGGCCCATTCGCCATCGTCCATCATGAACAGGCTGACCATGTCAGGTTCAGCGCCGCTGAGCTGCCGACGCATGGAGGATGAGATGTCGCTGGCGCTGCGGGCGACCTTCCAGATGCGCACTTCGTCGATCTTGCCGGCGAAGCCACTGGTACCGTTCGAACCGATCATGAGGTCGGCGAGGGCCAGGTCCGGGATGAGCCAGGTGAACTGCACATCGCGCAGGATGCCGTCCACATAGAGTCGCATATCGCCGCGGTCAACGGGATCGTATACCAGCGCGATGTGGTGCCAGGTAGAGGCGTCCTGAACCATGGCCGAACTCGTAGCCGCCTTGAGCAAGTGGTTGCCGCTGGTGGTGTAGGAGAAGCGTCCAAACGGCCGGTATTGGGCGTCGATACCCAGTTCATAGCTGACCATTTCGCCGACCTTACGGCTCAGCAGGATCTGCTCACCGGACTGAGTGACCGTCGCGCGTTTGAACCAGAGCTCAACCGTGAACCGGCGTTGCGAGAGATCGGCACGGGCCGCCGCACGAAGCATGCTTGCGGGCGCTCCGTCGAAGCTGACGCTGAGGCTCTTGTACGGGTCAAGCGCGTAGTTCGGCAAGGTGCCGTTCATGATTTCGGTCAGGTCGGCGTAACTGTCGTCATCGGAGTCGGCGGCGTAGGGTTTGGTATGGTAGACATTGACCTCGGTGCCGTCAGGCAGGCCGTCACCATCGGTATCGGAGTTCTTCGGGTCGGTGCCGTCGCCGATGCCCCAGTTTGCTGAGCCCGGGGCGCCCTGTGTCTGGCCGACGCCGTCGATACCCAGGAATTCCGCCAGGTTCGTGAGTTGATCACCATCCCAATCCCCGGTTGCCGTCTGGGTGAGATCGCCGAAAACCGCGATCTCCCACCAGTCCGGCAGGCCATCGTGGTCGCTGTCCAGAGACTCGCTTTCGTCGCCGATGGTGATCGCGCCAGCCGGGTAAGCGGCATGCGGCCAACCGAAGGCCCAATCGGGCAGATGGTCGATGTTGACCAGGCTGGCCGTAAAGTCCTCGATCGAGTGGCTGCCGATGCCAAGGCCGTCATCGAAGCGCCAGTAACCCACAAGCGGGTTCATGTCGTCGACGGTGAGACTGGCAACGTTGAGGGTGTTGTCGCGGTTCTCCGAAATCTGGGTGGGGGTCCGAACCGTATTCCAGAGGCGAATCTCGTCGAGTTTGGCACCGGCGGGGAGTGCGTGTGCGAAGCTGCCAGCGATCTGGTAGCCAGCGCCCATGCTGATCTCCTCGGCTCCGGTCAGGCCGCGGGTACGGCAAACGCCGGCCGTCAGGTTGACTCCCCAGTAGCTGCCATCGATGTAGAGAGTAAGAGCGCCGGTTGCACTCAGGGTACCCGCCAGGTGGTGCCAGGTATCGGCGGAGATCGCGGTTGTCGCCATCACCTGCTGACTGACGCCGGCGACATCCGTGAAGCGCACGTAGGGCTTGCCGGCGTCCACCCCGAGTTCGAAGTTGACGCTATCCTGGGGCGTGGCCGATTGTAGGGCCCGCCGTACCAAGATGCCGGAACCCGATGTCGTGGGCAAACGGAGGCGTGCCTCAACCGTCCAGGTGGTGAGCTCATGGCGCGTCTGATTGGCGACCACGAGGCGGCCACCCTCGCTGCCAAAGACGGCGCAGCGGGCGTGGAACGGATTGAGGGCGTTGGCGGCATCGGTGCTGGTGTTGGCCTCAGCATTGTCGGGAACGCCGTCATCGTCGGTGTCGACCTGGCCTGGATGAGTGCGCGAGACATTCTGCTCGTAGCCATTGGTCAGACCATCGCCATCCATGTCTTCGTTGACGTCCAGAATACCATCGCCGTTGCTGTCCGGTTTGGTCGGGTCGGTGCCGGCTAGGTACTCGTACCAGTCGGAGAGGCCGTCACCGTCGAAGTCCTGGTTGTCAAGACCCTGAGAGACGTTCAGTGAGCCGAAGTAGCGTACCTCCCAGGCGTCGGGCAGGCGATCGGGTTCGCCGACCCCGCTGACGATACCGTCCACCACGATACGGTTGTCGGGGCTGAACCCGCCCGCGTGGCGCCAGTTCTGGAACCAGTCCGCGACCTGGGCGAAGTCTTCCGCGGTCACCCCGCCATCGTCGAACTTGAAGTAGGCGACCATGTCGGCGGGAACCGTGGCACTGGCGGGAGCCGGCGCCGTGAGGGACAACGCCTGCATTTCCGCGGTGGTGAGCAGCCGGTTCCAGAGGACGATTTCGTCGAGGTCGCCCATAAAGCGTGTGCAGTTGACGCGCTTCATCAGGTCGGCGCTGGTGTCTTCGGCAAAGCCGACCACCAGTTCGCCCATGGTGTCGATCACGGGGGAGCCGATGGCGAGGCCGGTCGTCGAGAAGCGCGTGTAGGTATCGCCACTGGGCACGAAGAGATTGAGGTCGAAGACACGGGCAACGCCGGTGGTGGTATCGGTGTTCAGCCTAGCGACCACGAGAGTCCACTTGTCGTCCGCTATCGGCGTCCCGCTGGTGACCCGGACCGTACGACCGGTAACCGGCGTGTCATAGCTGAACTCAATCGTGTTGGTGGCCGTCAATACCAGACGGTAGTTGGCGTTGCCACCGTCGCGCACGGTGCGGCGCAGGATGCCCTGAGCTACGGCCGAGGCGGCGGGTTTGACCCAGACTGCCAGAGTGAAGCGCGATTGCGAGGTCGCAGCGCTGTCGCTGACTACCATGTACTCTGAGCCGGTAAGCCGCAGGACGCGCGGCACGACGGGCTGCAAGGAGTTGGCTGGGTCGGTGCCGCGGACGAACAACTCGTCGTAGTCATTCAGGCCATCGTCGTCGGTGTCCGTGGCCTGCGGGTGCGTGCCATATTCCTGTTCCTCGTAGTTCCAGAGACCGTCACGGTCCGGATCGGCTTCGCCGTCGGAGGAGGCGCTGTCGATAACATCGGTGTCGAAGACTGTGGGGTTGGTGCCGGCGTGGTACTCGCTGAGGTCTTTGAGCAGGTCGCCGTCGGCGTCGCCGGTACCGTCATGGCTAAGGTCGCCAAAGTACTGCAGTTCCCACCAGTCGGCCATGCCGTCGGCATCGCTGTCAGTCCAGCGGTCGGCATCGAACGGGTCCGTCTCGGTCGGCAGCATTTCACGCATGGCGGCGCCGTGCTTCAACGTAGCGGCGTTTTCCCATTCGTTGCGCCAGTCATGGACGGGCATGGCGAAGTCTTCGACCTGTCCCTCGGTCAGCTCGAACCGTTTGCGGTCGGCCAGGCTGGTGCTGTAAGTGCCATCATCGAAGCGGTAGTAGGCCACCAGGTCGGCCTCGTTGCCGGTCAGCACCGCGTAGCGGCGAGCCTCGAGGGTCGTGCCGCTGAGGGCCACGCCGTAGATGCGCACGTCCTCCACCAGGCCGCGGAAGCCGTTGGCATCGGCGGCACCGATCGAGGTGATGATCGGCCCAGGGCCGGTGATGGCGCAGGTTGTCCCGATGGTCTGTGCCGCAACCAAGACGCCGTTGCGGTAGAGGCGGAGGGAGGTGCTGGCCTCGTCGTAGGTAGCCGCCAGGTGAGTCCAGGTGTTGCCCAGGACGGCATCACCGTTGAGCTTGGAGACCACCTTCTCGCCGGACAGACTGGCGCCGGTGACACGTACCGCTGGGATGCCATTGGTCAGGCTGAGTTCCCAGGTGACGTAATGCACCCCGGTGCCGACAGCGACCCCGACGGAACGGCGCAGGATGACGCCGTCGATGTCGGCGGCGGCTGATGCCAGCGGTCGAACGTAGGCCTCGATGGTCCACGAGGCCAGGGCGAAGCGACGATCCATGGGCATGGCCACCGCGGAGCCGGCAGCCGTCAGGTCCAGCACGCGCGGTAGCAGCGGGCTGAGCGAATCCACCGGACTGGTTCCGGCTATGACTTCGGCGCCATCCTCGATGCCATCGTCATCGGTGTCAACCCGCAAGGGATCGGACAGCCGCACGAATTCCTGGGCGTTGGTGAGACCGTCGGCATCGAAGTCCTCGTTGCCATCGGTGACGCCGTCGTTGTCGGAGTCGGCGGAACGCGGGTTGGACATTAGCGCCTGCTCGTCCTGGTTCCCCAATCCGTCGAGGTCGGGGTCGCGGGGCAAGCCGTAGTCAAGGTGCGGCAACTCGCGAGCCAGCGCGTCGGGAGTCCAGTTGTAATTTTGGGCCTCGATCCAGGTGGAGGCGGTGACGCCGTGCCAGACCGCACGCGGGTCAAAGCGCGTGTCGTCACCGCGAACGATGAGCAGCTCTCCGTCGACATCGAGTTCGGCGTCGAACTTGCCCGAGTAGATGAGCTGGGCGAAGGTCGCCGCAACGTTGGTGAGGCGATTGGCGTAGTTGATGGTACGGGTGGCGGCGGAGGTCCGTTCGAAGAACACGGCGATCTGGTTACGACCCTGAATCAGATAGGGCGTGATGTCTACGGTCGCGGCCGGGGCGACCGCGGTGCCGTTGACATAGAGCTGTCCCAGGGTGAGGCCGAAGCTCCACATTCTCAGAGTGGCGCGTTGTGGCACCTGGGTAAGGCGGACGTACTTGACCACACGAGCGTAGCGACCATCCTCTCCGAGCACGTCGGACTTGGTGGAGCGGTACTGCAGATTCTCGAGCCAGGAGTAGTTGCCATTGCCGACGGAGGAGTAGGCGGTAAAGCTGCGCATGTAGGCCACGCCCGCGATGGCGCCAAGGTTGTCGTACATGAAGGCAGGACCCACCCGGTAATTGGCCCACTCATCGAGCTGGTTGAGCTTGACCCACCAGTCGGCCAGCCCGTCGCCGTCGGCGTCGTCGATGCCGCGCACCCGTGCCGCCTGCGCCTCGGTCACCGGCGTCCCCAGGAAGTAGGTCGAATCAGCCATGTGGGCGAAGTCTTCGACGTAGGCGCCGCCGTCATCAAAGCGGTAGTAGACACGGAGGACATTGCCGTACTCGTAGTCCGCCAGGTCGAGGGTCTCGAGGGTCGGGAACAAGTGCGTACGCCAGTAGGTGATCTCGTCGGCGGTACGGACCTGCGCCCAAACGCGCACCTCGTCCACGAAGCCGCTCTGGGCGTCGGTGGTGACGCTGTCGTTGAAGTGGCGGGCGAGGAAAGCCTTGCCGCTGCCACCGACGCTGGGGTTGGCCAGAGTCTGTTGCGCCAGCATCAGGATGCCGTCGCGATAGAGTCGCAGCGTGTTTTCGGCGGGTTCCCAGACCAGGGCCAGATGCGTCCAGGTATCTGCCACCAAAGCCGCAGTGCTACCTACGCCACCGACTTTGATCAGGGCGGTATCGGTATTGTCGTTCGCCTTGCGGAAGATGGCGCCTTCGGGAATGCCGTTGACCAGCGACAGGCGGTAGCCGACGCGGTTGTCGCCCTCGAAGCGCAGGATGTCGCCGGTGGTATCGAGGGTGCCGGGGAACACCCACGCTTCAACGGTCCAGCCTGCGTAACCGAAGGCGAGGCGCTGGCTGTAGGGCAACATGATGCCAACGCCTTCGCCATGGCGCAGCGCCAGGCTACGCGGGGTGGCCATGTTGCTGTGGGTCCGGTTGGGCACGCTCATCGGATGGGTCGGGCTGGTGGCGGCGCGGATTTCGGCCAGGTCCTCGGTGCCATCATCGTCTGTGTCGCGTAGGTCGGGCCGGGTGCCGTACTGCTGCTCTTCCAGGTTGGTGAGGCCGTCGCCATCGCTGTCCTCGTAGGCATCCGGGGTGCCGTTGCCATCGGTATCGGCGCTGAGCGGGTTGGTCCCGGACCAGTACTCGTAGATGGAGGTCAGGCCGTCACCGTCGTCGTCGTACTGGGAGTCGTCATACCAAGTCCATTGACCGTTCGCGGTTTCCCACCAGTCGGGCATACCGTCACCATCGGAATCGGTTTCGGTGGGCCGTACCGGCGAGGTTGGGGCGTCCACCATGGCGATGGACGAGGGTGCGCTGGCGCTGGTCATGACCGCGGCATTGAACCACTCCGTCTTCCAGTCGTCGTGGGCCACCGCGAAGTCCTGGGCGGTACGACCGTCGTCATCAAAGATGTAGGTCGCCACCAGGCCGGTCGGAATGGCGGCGGGGGTGATCGTTTCCTCAGCCGGAACAAGGCGGTACGGACCATTGACGGGAAGGGTCGCATCCTGTGCCGTGGCGCCTGCCAGAACCTGCAGGTTGGAGCGGTTCGAGGGTACGGGATCGCCGCCGCTGATGGCCAGGAGTTGGTGGCTGGGGATGACGGCTGCGGGTTGGCCCGCCACGATGGCAGTGCCATTGTCGCTGAAGTCGGTCTTGGCCACGTTCCAGATGCGGACCGCATCGATTTCACCGCTGAAACCAGCGCCCACGGTAACGCGGCTGACGCCCACGGCCGCTGCTCCCGGCAGGACCTTGCCGGTGGCGATCGTGAACGGGAATCCGTTGTTGACGATCACCGAGAGCGTGCCCGCCGACGACGCATACACCGCGGCAACGTGAGTCCACACGCCAGCTTCGATCACGGGCACGTTGCTGGCGTTGGCCGTGGTCGGCACTTGCACCTCGACCCCGGGGTTACCGGCCAAGTCCTCAGCGCTCACGAAACGTCCATAGGGACGCAGAGCCCCGTCGATGACTTTGACCCCAAGTTCATAGTTCGCGGTTTCGAAGCTGCCATCGAGGTTCGTGTCGGTGCTGCGAGCGATGATAACGCCGCCGTCGAGGTCGGTCGAGGCGATCTTGATCCACGCATCGATACTCCAGTCGGCCGCCAGTGCAAAGCGCGGCTGGTTCGGCAGGACGAGCAGATCGGCGGCGCCGGTGAGCCTGAGGGCACGTGAGGTCAAGGGTGAGAGGGCGTTGGCCGGGTTGGTGTGAGCGTGTACTTCGGCGCTGTCGGTATGACCGTCATCATCGAGGTCGCTGACGTCGACGCCGGCTACGGTCAGGATGCCGGGATGCGTTCCGTCGAGCTGTTCCTGGAGGTTGGTATGGCCATCCTTGTCGCTGTCCTTGAGCGGGTCGGAGATAACGCCATCGGAGACGCCGTTGTAGGGATGGGTGCCGGCGAGGTATTCGGTGTAGTTGGTGAGGCGGTCGCCGTCGGCATCGAGGTCTCCATCCGGGAGGGCCGGGGCGAAGTTCAGCGCGTACTCATAGCCGTCAGGCATGCCATCGCTGTCGGTATCGCCGGGCAGGCTGAGGTAGTGCGCCGCACCCGCATTGGGGGCATGCACGCTCACGCCGCTGGCAGAGGTCCAGGCCGCGGCAAAGCGCGGCGTGTCGTCAGCCAGGGTATAGACGTTCTCCCTCTCCGTCAGGTCGAGGACGAAGAGGCGGCCATCCATACGGTCGTCGGCGCGGAAGCAAGCCACCAGATCACGGCTGCCGGCGAGGTTCATGGCGGCATTGACGTTCAGTCTGCCGCCAGTGACGGTGAGGCCGTTGAGCGCCGGGACGAGATCGACACCGTCCATGAGGCCGACCTTGATCTCTGCGGCAGAAGCACGCGGGAAGCGCGAGTAGAGCAGTGCCGCGGCGCCGGCCACATGCGGGCAGGCCATCGAGGTGCCGCTCATCATCTGGTAGCCACCGCCGGGGGCGCAACTGAGGATGCCTACGCCGGGGGCTGCCAGGTCGACCGTGGTGGCGCCGTAGTTGCTGAACCAGGCCAGGGTATCGGTGTCATCGGTGGCGGCCACGGCAATGATGTTGTCGTGATCGTAGGACGCCGGGTACGCCGACCAGACGCCGTCGTTGTCGTTGGCTTCATTGCTGGCCGCCGCGATGAACAGTTGTCCCGCGGTGCGGGCGCGGCCAATGGCGTCGTAGAGGGCCTGTGAGTAGCCATACCCGCTCCAACTGTTGCTGGTGAGGGTGGCGCCCATGCGGACGGCATAGTCGATGGCGCGGACCGCATCCATGGTGGCTCCACCACCGCTCGCCGTGAGGAACTTCAGCGCCATGATGCGCACGTTCCAGTTGACGCCGACCACACCGATGCCGTTGTTGCCAATGCCGCCGATGGTGCCGGCGCAGTGGGTGCCATGGCCGTGGTCGTCCATGGGATTGCCGTCGTTGTTGGCAAAGTCGTAACCGTGGACGTCGTCGATGTAGCCGTTGCCATCATCGTCAATGCCGTTGCCGGGAATCTCCCCCGGATTGGTCCACATGTTGGCAGCCAGGTCGGGGTGCGTGTAGTCCACCCCGGTATCGATGACCGCCACTGTGATGGTAGCACTGCCGGTCTTGCGGTCCCAGGCTTCCGGCGCATCGATGTCCGCGTCGACCGTGCCGCCAGTCTGGCCGGTGTTGTGCATGCCCCAGAGCTGGTTGAAGAGCGGATCGTTCGGCGTGAGGATGGCGCGAAGCTCATAGTTCGGCTCGGCGTAGACCACGTCGGCCGACTCACGGTAGGCACGCAGGGCATCGCGCAGGGACGTGCCAGCGGGCACTTGAACCAGGTCAACGCCGAGAGTGTCAGCCCGGGTTACCAGCGTCGTGCCCATGGCCCTGTGCAGGGCGGTACGTTGACGTGCCGTGACCGCCGGGTTCAGCTTCACGATGAGCTGTTGGGGCCGGTGTTCGGTGGTCAGTGCCTGGTCAATGTCGTCCTGGCGGGTTGCACTCAGGCCGAGGCCGTAGGCGGTGGCGCGGCCAACGGTGGCGCTGTCGGCCTTACGGTAGTCGCGCCAGATCTGTGCCGCGGGCAGAGCGCCGTTGTAGATACGGACTTCGTCGATGCTGCCGGTGAAGCCCTTGCCGATGGTGATGTCGGCGCCATCGAGGACGCCGTCGTGGTTCACGTCGCCGTTGGCATAGGACGGGCACTCAAAGGCGCCATGCTGGTCGATCTTCTCGGCCACCGGCATGCCGTTGACGTAGAGACGGAGAGTGCGCGTAGCCAGTTCATAGGTGGCCGCCAGGTGCGTCCAGGCGGTGGTGCTCAGACCGAGGCCGGTATAGCCGAGGCCGCCGACCTTGAACTCTGCACCCGTGACCGTGGCAAAGCGTGCATAGGGCCGCAAGGCAGTGCCGTCAGCCTCGATGCCGAGGTCGTAATTCGTCGCGGGTTGACCGATCTGGCGCTGGATGATGTGGCCTTCGGAGACGGGTAGTACCCAGGCCTGCACCGTCCAACTATCGGCTGCGTACTTCACTTGGTCGGGAACGGTCATGCCGGCGCCAACCGTAGCGAAGTCCAGATGCTGCGGGGGCGGCGGGTAGACATTGCTGAGCGGGTTGAGGGGGTCGCTGGCGTAGGCATTCACTGAGGGCTGCCGCGGCAACCCGTGGCCGGGATACTTCTGCTCGCCGAACACTTCCTCGCCGTCGGAGAAGCCGTCCGCGTCGCTGTCGGCCAGGCGCGGGTCGGTGCCGAACTGCTGTTCCAGACCGTTGATCAAGCCGTCGTCATCGCGGTTATCCGTGTAGTCGGCGGTGCCATTGTCGAGGTTGTCCGGGTGGGTGCCGCAGAGGTATTCGTAGAGGTTGGTCAGGCCGTCGCCGTCGGGATCGGCGGTTGGATCGTCGACACGATAGAAGACCTCGAACCAGTCGGCCATGCCATCGCCGTCGCTGTCGTCGAAGCCGTAGAGAGTCAGGGCGTCGGTGGAGTCAACCCAGTCGGCGGTCTTATCCGCGGGGGCGGTATCGGTGACGCCATACAGAGTGGAGTCGATGGCGTGCGTGTCGGCGTTTTCCCAACCGGGGTGCGCGAAGTCCTCGATGGACTTGCCACCATCGTCGAAGCGGAAGCAGCGGAACAACCCAGCCGTCGCCGCGGGCACCTGCTCCCAGCGCGTCCGGTCGATCTGGGCCGCGGTCCTGGTCAAACTCCACAGCCGAACTTCGTCGACGCAAGCGGTGCTCCACGATGAAGCCGCGCCGATGGTGAAAGCGCCCACGCCGTTGGCCGGCGCGTAGTCGAAGTCGGTCTGGCGGAACTCGAGACGGTACTGTGAGGCGCCGTTGAGGAAGAGCGTCAGGGTGCGCAGGAGTGGATTCCAGGTGGCGGCCAGGTGGGTCCAGGTGGCAGGAGCCACGGTCACATCGGCTTGCAGCCTCTTCTCGGTGCCGCGGTCCGTCTGGTATCTGACGTAGGGCTTGCCAGCCGTAACGCCGAGTTCAAAGGAGGTCAAGGCGCCAATGCCACGGCGGACAAGCACACCGGTCTCGCTGGCAGGGACGGTGGCGCGGAACCAGGTCTCTACCGTCCACTCCGGCATGAGCAGCGCCCGCTCGGTCGCCAGCAGTGGCACCGAGAGACCGCTGGCGCGGTTGATCTTGTTCAGCTTCAGGTAGCGCGACACGGCCGGGCTCATGGAGTGCCGCGGGCTGGTAAGTCCGCTGACCTCGGCGCCATCCTCCACCCCGTCGTCATCGGTGTCAGGCCGACGTGGGTGGGTCTGGTATTGCTGCTCCTGATAGTTGTTGAGGCCGTCGTGGTCGCTGTCGACGGCGCTATCGAGGGTGCCGAGGTTGGCGGTGTCGGGATCATTCGGATCGAGGTTGGCCAGGTATTCGTAGAGGTCATTGAGGCCATCGTTGTCCTGGTCGCCGCTGCCATCTGAGACGGTGATAGCGCCGAAGTAGTGGATTTCCCACCAGTCGGCCATGCCGTCGGCGTCGCTGTCCAGATCCCAAAGCACGGGACTGGCGCCGCCGAGGTCCACGAATTGCGCCGTCCCACGGAGGATGGCGGCGTTGGCCCAGTGGCGGGTCCAGTCGCCGGAGTAGGCCAGGTTGCTGTCTTGCGCCGTCTTGCCTTTGTCGTCGAAGCGGTAGTAGCCCACCAGCCCGGCTTCGTCCCCGATCAGCAGGCTGGTCAAGTTGGCGCTGAGCTCGGCGGCGGTGCGGACTGATCCCCACAGACGCACTTCGTCGACGATACCGGTGAAGCTTTCGCCGACGCGGGTGTAGGCGATGCCAGGGCCGTAGCGGACCGGGGCGCTGGTGCTGCGCTTCTCGCGCACTGGCGCGCCGCCCACATACAGGGTCAGTGTGCGGTTGGCGTCATCGTAGACCCCGGCCACATGAGTCCAGGCGAGGCTATCGACGGTGACCGGCTGAATCGAGGTGGCTTGTACCAAAGCGCCACTGCCATCGCTGTAGAAGGCCTCGACTTTGCCGCTGGAGAGCAACTGCAAGCCGAAGGTGATGTTGTAGCGGCCAGCGACCTTGGTGCCGACCACGCGCTCGATGATCTTGGCGGGGGTGGTGGCGCTGGGCAGCGCGTCGGGCCGAATCCAGGCTTCGATGGTCCAGGTACTGAGCGCAAAGCGCGGCTGCAAGGGCAGTTCCGCATAGGTCGTGGCGCTGCCGTCAAACGCTAGGCCGCGCATGACTGTGGGGCTATTGCCATCGGTTGGGCTGGAGCCGAGAGTGATCTCCTGGCCGTCTTTGAGGCCATCGTCGTCGGTATCGTCCACGGTGGGATCGGTACCGAACAGATCCTCACGGGAGTTGGTGACGCCGTCCTTATCGAAGTCCTCATCACCATCGGCAATGCCGTTGTTGTTGCTGTCGCGGTCCATGGGGTTGGTGCCCAGCATGAACTCGAGCAGGTTGGTAACTCCGTCGTTGTCGGGGTCGTTGGCGATACCGTAGTCCTGGTGCGGCGCGAAGAAGCCGTTGTAGTCGATCCATTGCGAGGCAAGGGTGCTGGTGCGGCCGTGCCAGACGGTGCGCGGGTCGAACTTGTTGTCGTCGCCACGGACGATAACCTCACGGCCATCGACGGTCAGCGCGGCGTCCATCTTCATGCTGGCCAACGGCCAAGTGTAGTTCTGGACTGGCCAGGCCTGCTGGGTGATGACGGGAGCGGTGCCGCCGGGATTGTAGAGCCAGAAACCCGGGGGCCGCACCGCGACCGTTGAGGTGCCGCCGCCGGTGTCGTGCAGACGTAAATAGAGTTGGTTACGACCGGCCCGCAGGTACCGCGCAATGTCGACGGTACCGGTACCGGCCAAGGCAACCGCGTTCCCGTTTACCGTGAGTTGGTCTACCGCGCCATTCCAGAGCCAGAGTTGGAAAGGCGCCGTGGTGGGTGCGCGGTCGAGCATGACGTACTTCATCAGGTGAACGAACATCCCCGAGTCAAAGTCAATGATAGACTTGGTCGGGACGACGACCAGGTTCTCGACATAGTTGACCACACTGCCGATAGAGCTGAAGACGGTGAAGTCACGGATGATATGGCCGCTGTTTGCTGCCGGGGTGGGCATATTGGCCGTGGGCGCCGCGGTCATCGGACCGACGACCACGCCAGCGTAGCTCCAGCCACCGGGGGGGCTACCAGGACCTTCAGTCATCAACCCATTGGCATTCAGGTCGTTGCGGTCATCGGTGTTGGCCGTGCCCCAGATCATCTGGCGCCAGTTGTTGAGCGAGTTCAAGTTGACCCACCACTCGGGCAGGCCGTCACCGTCATCGTCGTCCACGCCGTCGAGCGGGGCGGCTTCCCCTTCCGTGATCGTCGCGCCAGACAGGAAGTAGTACGGATTATGGAACGCGCGGAAATCTTCCGTGTACTTGCCGGCGTCATCGAAGCGGTAGTACAGCGCCAGGACATCGCTGTAGAGGTAGATGTTGCTGAAGGTGTAGACGGATGAAGTCAGGGGCGTCTGCAGTTCCTGCAGTCCGAGCTGCGTACTAAAGCCGCCTGTGTTGATACTCTGATAGGTCGGGATGATCTCGTTGCGCCAGCGGTTGAGTTCATCCTCGGTGCGCGCTTCGCGCCAGACGCGGACTTCGTCGAGGTAGCCACTGGTCAGACCGCGGCCGATCCAAGCGCTGCCGGCCGAGATGGTAGGTGTGGCCAGGGTCTGCTGCGCAATCAGCAGAATGCCATCGCGGTAGAGCCGCATGCTGTTATCCGCAGGGGCCCAAACCACGGCGAGGTGATGCCAGCCGTCGGTTGGCACCGGCGGCACTGCCGCCACGCCGCCGACCTGGACCGCAGTCCCACTACCGGAGAAGATGCGGCCGATGGGGGCGCCGTTCTGCAAGCCAAAACTGAAGCTCTGGCCGCTGACGCCTTCGTAGAGCAGGAACGAGCCGGTCTGGGTGGCGACATCGCTAGCGGCGCGGTACCAAGCCTCCACAGTCCAGGCGCCCATACCGAAGGCGAAGCGTTCGGAATGCGGAATCGGCAGACCGTCGGCGGGCAGGCCGGCAAGGACCATACTGGCCGGCTTGAAGTTCGGCCGGCTCATCGGGTGGACCGGCGAGGTGGCGGCATCAACTTCGACTTTGTCCGTGACACCATCATCGTCGCTGTCAACCAGGCGCGGATCGGAGAAGTAGGTCTGCTCTTCGAGGTTGGTCAGCCCCTCGCCGTCGAAGTCCTCGTTGCCGTCGGTGACGCCGTTGTTATCGGTATCGGTCTCGTAGGGGTTGGTGCCTACCCAGAACTCGTAGATGTTGTACAATCCGTCAGCGTCGTCGTCGCGCATGGCTTCGAGGAATAGGGCGGGATCGCCGCTATGCACATCTTCCCACCAGTCAGGTAACAGATCGCCATCGCGGTCGTCGATGCCGTCCATTTTCTTGGCGCCGGTGGTGGTGACCCAGTCCGCGGTGCCATCGCCGTCGCCGTCGGTAACCCCGTAGAAGGGCGCCTGAACTTCGTAATCCTTGACCAGCGCATCAGCGGGGTGGCCGTAGGGGTGGGTGAAGTCTTCGATGGCCATACCGCCATCGTCGAAGCGGTAGTAGGCCAGCAGGTTGGCGCCGCTGACCAAGGTGTCGCGGTTATCGCGCACGGTGGTGAGATGCAGGGAGAGGGCTTGCACCCGCACCTCATCCAGCAGGCCGCTGGTCAGGGTGGCGCTACCGGTTTGGCCGTCCAACAGACCATTACCACCCATGAAGATGGTGCCGGTGCCAATGACGGGACGCTCGAGGGCAATCAGCTTGTACTCCAGGACACCGTCTACGTAGAGTGCCAGTGAGTTGGCGGCCTCATCGTAGTTGCCGCTGAGGTGGTACCAGCGGCCGGCCGCCAGCTTCGGGGCGATCGGGGCGGCGTCGGTACCGCCGCCGGCCGTGTAGGTACGACCGCTCAAGGCCTGGAAGCGGGCATAGGGATAACCGCCCTCAACCCCGATTTCAGCGGCAAGACGGCCAAGCACCTGGCAACTGAGGATGGCGCCGGTGGGGTCGGCATCGAGCTTCACCCAAGCTTGTAGGTTCCACGCCTGCAAGTTCACCGGTGAACGCAATGCCGCCACGCGCTCGCCATGGGGCAACGGGATGCCGCGCTTCCACGTCTGGGCCACGACGCCAAGATCGAGGCTGCGCCCCGGAGTCAACACGAAGCGTCCAAAGTCGTCGGTTATGAAGGGGTCGAAGTGCGCCATCGAGAACAGCGGACTGCTTATGTAATAGGGGTTGGCATGGGCCGCGATGCCGTCGGGCCTGCCGAGGAGTTCGTCGCCATCTTCAACCCCATCGTCGTCGGTGTCTTTGTTGCCGGGGTTGGTGCCCCACCGTTGCTCATCGGCGTTGGCCAGACCATCGTGGTCGCTGTCGAAGGCGCTGTCGGAGACGCCGTCGTTGCGGCTGTCTGCGCGGTTCGGGTCGGTGCCGGCGAGGTACTCATAGAGGTCCCACAGACCATCTAGGTCAGCATCTTGGCTGCCGTCGCGGGCGATCGTACCAAAGTGCTCCATTTCCCAGCCGTCGGGCATGCCATCGTCGTCGTTGTCGGCCTCAGAGGCAAGTACGGGCGCATTGGCCGGCGCGTTGGTCATGGCAGCCCCGAGTCCCAGCTTGGCAGCATTGGACCAGTCGGTGAGCCAGTCCTGGCGATGGGTGAGGTCGGTGGCGGTAAGGCCACCATCGTCAAAGCGCAGGTAGGCCAGCAGGCCGAACGAGGTCGGGGGTACGATGGCGTCCTTCTGGCCGTTGAGCGTGAGTGTGCTTAGTGCTCTCGACCAGACGCGCACTTCGTCGATGCTGCCCACGATGCTTTCGCCGATGCGAGTGGCCACCGGGCCGACGCCGTAGAGGGTACACTCCTTGGCCGTTTCCAGGGCCCGGACGTCGACGGCGTTAACCACCAGGCGCAGGTTATTAGCAGTGCTGTCGAACACGCCCGCCAGATGGGTCCACTGGTTCAGCGGCAGGGCCGTAAAGCCCGTCACCGTCACCGTCGGCGTACCGTCCGCGGGACTGAAGCGCACATAGGGCAACAGGGTGGCATCGACACCGAGGGCGTAGGTTTCACGCCCGGCACCGACGCTGCGGCGAATGAGCGTACCGGCGGAGGTGGCGGTGGGATAGACCCAGGCTTCGAGGGTCCAGGTACTGAGGGCGAAGCGAGAGGCCACGGGCAGTTCGGCGTAAGAAACCGTGGTGGCGTTATTCAGCGTGAGCACGCGGTCGTGCAGCGGCACGGTCTCGTCGGCGGGCAAGCCTCCGGCGGTGGCTTCCTTCAGGTCGTCTTCGCCGTCGTCGTCGGTGTCGGGCAGAGTCGGATCCGTACCGAGAGCCTGCTCGGTAAGGTTGCTCAAGCCGTCGCGGTCGAAGTCCTCGTTCGCATCCGAGATGCCGTTGTTGTCCGTGTCGGTGTGGAACGGGTTGGTACGGCTTTGGTACTCGTAGTCACCTCCCAGGCCATCCTGGTCCTGGTCGGCCACGGTAACGTTGGCGCCCATGAGGTCCTCGAACCCGTTCGGAATACCGTCGTTATCGGAGTCGTCGAAGACGCGGGCATAGGAGATCATGGGGGCGCTGCCGGTGGTGACCGTGGCCGCACCCAGACCTGCGAGGTGGTAGTCCTCGGCATTCTGTGCCGGGTAGGGGTGAGCGAAGTCTTCGACGTTGGTGCCGCCGTCATCGAAGCGGTAGTAGGCCAGCAGCGTCGTGGTACCTGTCTGAACCACCGTGTCGCGAGTCGCTTCCACTTCAGCCGACGTGCGGGCAACGCTCCAGACGCGCACTTCGTCGAGCAGACCCGCGCTTAGACGGCCAGCACCGGCGGTACCATTGCCGCCGAGGTAGAGCTGCCCCACACCCGCAACGGGGGTGAGAGTAGTGCTCTGCGAGAAGGGCAAAACGCCGTCTAGGATCAGGGTCAGAGCGCGGCTCTGGGGGCTCCATACGGCCGCCAGATGGCGCCAGGTACCGGCCGCGAGCGCCGGAATGCCGCTGGTCGTTCCGCCGGCCTGGACGGTGGTCCCACCCAAGCTCTGGAAGGCGGCGTAGGGCACGCCACCGTCTAGCCCCAGGGCCATACCCATCTTGTCCCCCACCAGGTAGGAGATGATGAGACCTGTGTCACTCGATGTCGCCGGCTGCACCCATACCTCCATGGTCCAGGCGGCGGCGCTACGCTGGAAGCGCGCGCTCTGTGGCACGGCAACTCCGGCAGGCGCGCTGCCCAAGCTCAAATCGAGGGCGCGCGGCGGCGTGAAGGTGGTGCCCTGGTAGTGGGCCATGCTGTACCGCGGGCTGGTCATCTGCCAGGTGTCTAGGCCGACGCGCGATAGTTCGCGGCCGTCGGGGACACCGTCATCGTCGGTGTCGGTGTTGACCGGGTGAGTGCGCTGGGTCTGTTCCTCGCTATTGCTCAAGTCGTCGTGGTCAGCGTCGTCGGCCAGTTCTGCCGCTGTATTGGGCACGAGCGGATTCCAGCCGAGATAGAACTCATACAGGTCGCTCATCGTGTCGTTGTCGGCATCAGCGCTGCCATCGCGGCTAAGGTTGCCAAAGTACTGAATCTCCCACTGGTCTCGCATGCCGTCGCCGTCGGCGTCCACCGAACCTGGGAACGCTACCGGCGCAGGCGTGGCGTCGGGATTGCCCCAGAGATCGAGCACCAAGGCGTCCGGATTGGTGTACAGCGCGGGTGTCAACTGAGCGTCGGCAGCCAGTGTGACCACAATCCAGTCCTTGCGAACCGTACCGCCCAAGTCAACGTGGTAAGCAAAGGTGCTGCTGCCCCATGCCCCTGCCACGCTCGGCACGAAGGTGCCCACCACGGGCTCATCGAAGAGCAGCATGCGGTCCGCGGTCAAGGTGGTCTGGTCCATCTGCGTCGCGAAAACGAGGATGAACTGGTCGTCAGTGGTGTAGCTCGCGCTGGAGTCGCGGTCCAACCAGACGATGGAGGTCAAGGCCGGAACCGTCTCAACCACCCGCACTTCAGCCGACGGTGAGGAGGACGAACTGGCGCGTACATAGGCGTAGCTGCCCACTGCTGTGGTCAACTTACCCAGGCCAAGACGCAGACCCGTGACCGCGATCTGCGCATTCATTTGCCCCGCGCCCAGGGTCACGCTACCAGGTGTTCCGAAAACATTGCTGTAGGCGGGCTCGTCGGGATCGTTCTGCATGATGGTCAGGTCGACTGTCAGCGTCGCGCCTGACTGCGCAACCGGTCTCGAGATCAGGAGATTCGCGGTGGTACCGGTACGCACATACAGCGGCTCGGGCGGGAAAGTGAGTGTCGGGTTGAGCACCTGAACGGTCAGCGTACTCACCGCAGTGTCATCCATAAATCTGGCTGTGATGCTCACGTTGGCACCGGCCAACGTCGGCCGAACCCCGTCGATCTCCAATGCCGCCGTGGCTTGATTGGCCGGGATGATCACCACCGCGGGCACCGCTACACGGTTCTCCGTCGCGTTGGCGACCTCAAGTAGGACAGTCATGGCTGTGGGGCCGATTGCCTGCCGAGACACTAGCAGGCCCAAGCGGTCACCTG
This sequence comes from uncultured Victivallales bacterium, assembly GCA_903933565.1. Classification (GTDB taxonomy): domain Bacteria; phylum Verrucomicrobiota; class Lentisphaeria; order Oligosphaerales; family JAFGRS01; genus CAILUI01. The sequence continues at coordinate 25,451 of CAIZKT010000577.1, forward strand.
CAACCACGCTAACGCTGCCGCCGGTCACATCCAAGGTCCCACCCGTCGTCGGCTGGAGGAAGCGCGGCCCCGCTGTGGCCCCCTCGACGACGACCAAAGCGGAGGTTGCCCGGAGGCCCGTCTGCGCTACAAGGTACCCTTGGCCGGGCAGAAGGCCGCTGATCGTAATCGTGGCGCTGTTCTCTCCCGCTGCCATGGTGGCCGTTGCCGGCACCGTGAAGGCGGTATCGTTACTGCTGAACAATTGCACCGTCAGCGCGGCGCCCATCTGTGTGTACGGACGGGAGAGCGTTATCACTGTGGCGCCCCCTACCGGTACACTTACCGAGGCCGGTGTCAGGGTCAATGTTGTTGGGTCGTTGACGCGTATCGACAACGCGGCTTCGTCTTGGTAGCCAACCGCAGTCGCCCGCAGCGTCACCGTACGGCCTCCACCACTGATGCCCGTCACCGGGAAGGTCACGAAACGCGATCCCGCCGGGATGGTCACCGTCGCCGGCACGCTCAACGTCGCCGGCGCGTCGCTGGACAGAGTCACGGTCAGCGGCAAATCCAGCGCCTCGATATCCAC